>JALVNE010000038.1 GCA_027026755.1 Sedimenticola sp.
TTGTCGGGCTGAAGCCCGACCTACAAGCAAGGCGCGCGATTGGCCACCCCGGGTCATAGTAACTTCCCCTCTTCCCCTCCGGGAGGAGGGTCAGGGCGAGGGGCTTTCCTTCCCTCTCCCCCGGGGAGGGTCAGGGTGAGGGGGCTTCTTTCCCTCTCCCCCCGGGAGAGGGTCAGGGTGAGGGGGCTTCTTTCCCTCTCCCCCCGGGAGAGGGCCAGGGTGAGGGGGAAACAGGCCTTTCTCACCTTTCCCACGCAAGCGGACTCGGGGTTGTTGAAAGTATTATTTCGTAACCTGAACAGTTGAAAGTCACCATGAAATTCAGGCACCGGTTTTGTCCCGCCGCTATCGTGTCGCTGATCCTTGCGCCAGGCCTTTTGGGGCGCGCAGTGGGCGCCGACAGCATGTCGTGGAACACCGAAATTGCTGTGCCCGCATCCCAACATGCGGTCCAGGGTGGCCTCAAGGTAAGGCCTGGCCATCTGCTTCCTGGCGCGGTCGATAGCGACCCTCGTGGTGACGTCGAAGGGCGGTTGCGGCGTCCCGCGGATTTCGCCAGGAAGGCCAATGCAGGTGGAAACGGAACAGATCATGGTGACGCACCCGCCAGTTATGGGGATGCGGCGCATGATATTCCGGGAGTTTCCTATCTGGAAACCGTCACCATGGCCAACGTGGACGAAACCTGGCAGACGGTTGCACTGCGAAATGCCTACGCGAATCCGGTCGTCGTCTGCACCTACAACCTGCCATCCACGGCAGATGCGCCTGCCGTGGTACGGATTCGCAACGCGGGCGCAACCAGTTTCGAACTGCGGGTCCAGAATCCGGGGGATCTTGCCGCCGTTACGCCATCCAGCGTTTCCTGCCTGGTGGCCGAGGAGGGCTTGCATACCTTGCCTGATGGCCGGGCTTTCGAGGCCCACCGGGTGACTTCCAACTCTGTGGATCATGCCAACTACAACTGGCAGGGCCAGACTGCGACGGTGACGGGCAGCTATACCCATCCCGTGGTACTGGGGCAGGTGATGACTTTCAACGATTCCCGCTGGAGTGTGTTCTGGGATTACGATTGCCACAACAGGATAGCCCCTCCGGCAAGCGGGACGGGCCGGATCTGTATCGGCAAGCATGTGGGTGAAGACGCCGCCACTGCCAGGTCCGCCGAGGATCTGGGTTATTTCATCGTCGAGGCGGGCACCGGCTCTTTCAACGGTATCTCTTATGAAGCCGCCCTGGGAGGAAAATCCATTCGCGGCGTGGGCAATGCCACCCCTTCGCCTCCCTACAGTTATGGATTGTCCGGAACCTTTGATTTTGCCGTTGCCAGCCAGGCTGGCATGGATGGTTACAACGGGGGCTGGGTCAACTTGTATGGCTCCAACTCTGTTGGCGCCAGCCTGAAACTGGTAGAAGATGAAGACCAGATTCATGACAGCGAGAGATGGCATCTCCCGGAAAGGGTGGGGTACTGGGCATTTACCGTAACGCCCAAGCCGTATCTTGGACACTTGCGCGGCGATCCGGAAACGGCCAGCCAGAGTTCGAACGACGCCAGGGGAGATGACAGCGATGCCAGTGTCAGCGACGAGGACGGCGTTACATTCTATACCACCTCCCTGGGCACTGACGCAGAGGTTTTTGCCGACGTGGCCGTGGTCAATGACAGCGGGGGCGATGTCCATGTCTGCGCCTGGATGGATCGTTGGACGAATGATGGCAGCGGCACGGCGGCCCTCGATGGCAGTTTCGACACCACGGATATCGCGGATGTGCCAGCCCAGGCCTGCCAGACTGTCGCTGACAACAATGGCGTGGCTACTACTGCAAGCTTTCATTGGACAGGGCTGCCACGACTGGATGGGCACAGCTATGCGCGCTTCCGGGTCTGCACCACGCTGTCCGACTGCAACTCGCCCACGGGGGCGGCCCAGGATGGCGAGGTGGAAGACTACCGCATCGACTTCAGATTCTCCCCCACCAGCGCTGTAGTGGACGGTTTCCGTGTTCGTTGGCGGCGCGTGGGTGATCTGGTCCGTGAGGTACCGGGACTGGCTGGCGCCCTGTCGGGTCTGGATGCCGATGCCGGCGTGGCCGTGGTGCGCTGGGAAACCCTGCAGGAGCAGGGTACCCTTGGATTCCGGGTGGAACGGCGCCGGGATTCCGCAGAATGGCTGCCCGTTCATGCCAGGAGCTTTCTGCCGGGACTGATTACCGCCCCCCAGGGTGGCGAGTACCTCCTGCTGGACGATGGCGTCCGTGCTTGTGAGCGCTGGACATACCGCCTTACCGAGAAAGAAGTCAGGGGCAGTGAACGTCACTACGGCCCCTGGGAAGTGATGATTGGCAACCCGGATGCAGACTGCGACCACAAGTGGCCATGAATGAACCCGGGAACCATCGCCACTGGCGTTCCTGGCCGGAGTTGGTGGCCGGCCACACCGGGCGCGCAGGGGAACCCGCGCCACCGCCGGCTCGCCGTGCCAGGGTTCAGGTTCTCAAACTCGGATGTCCTGAGTGCAATGGGGGAGAGCAGCGGTTATACTAGGAAAAGCTGTATCATACCGAACAGGTCGTGGATGACAGCAGCTATCGAAGGCAGCTGAGTCTGAGCGATACACTGTCGCTTTGGCATGGAGGTGGCGCCATCTCGAGCTTTGCGCCTACCGGGCTTTCCCTGGATGAGGCGGTAAACCTGATCGGCAGGTATTTCGTCAAGGCCCTGCCGCCTGGGTCAGGCCATGCGAACCAGCCTGGAATCCGCGGCAAGCGCTGGTATTGGCGGGTTCATGCTCGATGTTTCATGGCATATCGGGTGATTCTGCGATGGGAATATCACATTGAGAGATGACGAGCAATGAGTGAGAACGAGCAGAAGTTGAAAGACAGGGAAACCGTACAGAAAAAAACCTGGGAAGCGCCCCGCATATTGAGCGATGAGCCCCTGGAAGCCGCGGCCGCGACCTGCGATCCCCCCAGCGGCGGCTTTGGCAAGTCTGTTGCTGACAACTGCAACCCCGCCATGCTGGGCTCCTGACGCGTGCTGAACCACCAGAGTCTGACGGAGCAGATTCCAATCAGCCGGGGCGAACCCTGGGGCGACAGGGAAATCTCCCTGGAATTTGCCGCCACTTTCTTTCGTTTTCAGGGTTTGAGCGAGGCGCAGGTCCTGCAGATCGAGCAGCGTTACGGGCGTGCCATCACCGGCAGGCTTTCTCCCATGAATACGATACACACCAGGGTGTGCAAAGGCGCGCTGCCGGTTCACGATGATCCCCTGTGTTACAGCGTCAACAATCTCTATACGCCCATCACCCGGCATGACGCCGGGGGACTGGACGTGGAAGGCCACGGCTTTCAGGCGCGTATCGACCTGAGCCCGGATTTTCACGGCCTGCTCTGGGGCGAGGATGAACAACTGCTCGCCCGTTCCATCGTGTTCGAAAACTACCTGCGCATGGTGGCCGCCTATGCGGCCCTGCAGCGCCAGGGCCTGTTCCTGCACAGCGCCGGAATCGTCATCGACGGCAGAGCCTGGCTGTTCCTGGGGCGCTCCGGCGCGGGCAAGACCACCTTGTCACGTCTGGCCCTGCAGGAAGGGGCCGCGGTGCTCAGTGACGATGCCAACATGCTGCTGCCGGACGCCCAGGGCCGTTACCGCGCCGGGCCGGTGCCTTTTGCCGGAGAGTTGGGGGATGTCAACAAGGATGCCCGGCAGAACTATCCCGTCGCCGGCCTGTTCTGGCTCGAGCAAAGCGACACCCTGGGTTGCGGGGGCATGCCTGCCGCGCTGCAGTTGGCGCGCACCATGGCCTGCTGCCCCGTGGTGAATGTCGATCCGTACCGGGGCGGCACATTGCTGGCCGTGCTGGAGCAGCTGTTGGGGCAGGTGCCCATGAAAGTGCTGCGTTTCAGAAAAGACCAACCACTGTCCGCCATCATGAAAACCATCGAGGAATGCTGATGCACAAAGAAGACGATCTCAGGCTGCATCCCGATATCCTGTTCCGTGCCGTACCACCCGAAGGCGTGCTGGTGGATCAGCGCATCCCATCGGTGATGGTCATCAATGAGTCAGGGCTGCGCATGATGGAACTGATCCGCGAGATGGGTTCCCGGGAAGCGGTGATTCGCGCTCTGGTGGAGGAGTACGAGGCGCCTGCGGATGTCATTGGCGCCGACGTGGACGCCTTTCTCGACGATCTTCGCAGCCGTGACATGCTGAGCTGATGTATCACTCGCTCATCAAGCGCCGCATCCGCGAGCAGGGGCTGTTGCACAGCGTCATGCTGGAACTCACCTATGCCTGCAACCTGGACTGCTTCTTCTGTTACAACGACAGGGAAGCCCGGGGTGAACCCCTGACTCCCGAACAATACCACCAGCTGTTCGATGACCTGACGGCCATGAACGTCATGTTCATCACCTTCACCGGGGGAGAGCCCTTGCTCTACCCGCGTTTCTTCGAGCTTGGGCGGGCGGCCCGAGAGCGGGGCTTCGCCATCCGCATCAAGACGAACGGACACGCCGTGCGGGGTGCTACCGCGCAGCGTCTGCGTGATGAAATCAACCCCATGCTGGTGGAAATGAGTCTGCATGGCGCCACGGCCCACACCCATGACCGCCAGACCCGCGTAGCCGGCAGCTTCGACCGGCTCATGCAGAACATTCGTGAAATGCAGGACCTGGGGCTCCGGCCCGGCCTGGTGAGCACGCCCACCGCCTGGAATGAAAAGGAACTGGAAGCCATGTACGAGCTGGCCCGGACACTTGGCCTGCCGCTGCGGTTTCAAGGGCCGGTGGGGCCCAGGGACAACGGGGATCAGTCCCCCTTGGCCATACAGCCGTCGCCCGCCAGTTGGGACTGGCTCAAGGAACTGGGCAAACGGTATCGGCAGCCACCCCATGCAACGGCCTTTGTCCCGCCAGAGCATGAAACCGGCCACGAGGAGGAGCCGGAAACGACCTGGTGTGGCGCGGGCAGTGAGGAGATCCTCGTCGATCCTTTTGGAAACGTTTTCCCCTGCCTGCATCTGCGCTGGCCCGCCGGCAACCTGCATGAACAGGGGATCCGGGACATCTGGGAACGCGCCAGGGCATTCCCGGCGGCGAGGGAGCTGTCAGTGCAAACTGCGGATCAAATGCGGGACAAAAAACCAAGCCAGCTCGGCGCCCCGCTTTTCTGCCCGGGGCTGGCCCTCAAAGGTTGTGGGGGTTGTGAAAGCTGCTGACCTCAAGAGGTCAAAACCCGGTATTCGCGGGTAGGGCTTCAGCCCGACATTTCTCCGTTGCAGCGGCCTTGTCGGGCTGAAGCCCGACCTACGCTCTGATGGTGGAAAGCTTTGGGGGAAAGGGGCCCTTCCTTCCCTCCTGAATACGTGGGATATAATAATGACTATGTGCCTACAGCAAAAACATCTTTTCCCCGCCCTGGCGCTGGCCCTGATACTGCCGGCCCATCAGGCGTATGCCGCAAAAGATTACGGCGACGCGCCATCCAGCTATGGCGTGGCCGATCACGAGCTGGACCGGGCCATCACCTCTGAACTGGAAACCGTCACCCTGGTCGGCGCCAACGCAAGCTGGCAAACCGTATCCCTGATCAACAGCTACACCACCCCGGTGGTGGTCTGCACCAACAACCTCACCGCCAAAACCGATCCCCCCGCTGTGGTACGGGTGCGCAATGCGGGCGCAAACAGCTTCGAGTTGCGCCTGCAGAACCCCGGTGACGGCAGCACGCCAAGCCCGGCCACCGTACGCTGTCTGGTGGCCGAATCCGGCATCCATAGCCTGAACGGACTGCAATTCGAGGCCTATACCCAACTGTCCACTCTCACCGCCGGTAACCACAACTGGTCGGGAAAAAGCCAAGCCGCCAGCGCCCTGACCAACACCTACAGCAATCCAGTGGTGCTGGGTCAGGTGATGACCTTCAACGATGCCAACTGGAGCGCCTTTTACAGTGACGACTGCGCCAGTCGAAAAAATCCACCTGCTACGGGCAACATCTGCCTGGGCAAGCATGTGGGCAAGGACCCAATTACCACTCGTGCCGATGAAACCCTGGGCTATATCGTCATCGAGCAGGGCAGCGGCAGCGGCGGCAATATCCAGTACGAGGCGGTACTGGGCGCGCAAACCGTAAGAAGCGTTGGCAACAATCCGCCCTATACCTATACGCTGACCAACAGCAACCATGATTTCGTCGTGGCCACCCAGTCGGCGATGACAGGGGGCCAGGGGAGTTGGGGACTGTTGTGGGGCACTTCACCTATCAGCAATGGCCGGCTCGACCTGTCCGTGGATGAAGACCAGCTCGGTGGTATAACCGACCGCAAACACTCCCGCGAGCGCATCGCCTACTGGGCTTTCCACCGCAGCGCCTACCTGGGCCAGCGCCGCGACGCGGACGCCGCCAACCAGAGCAGCGCCAATGCCGATGCTGACGATAACACGGGCGCCGATGACGATGACGGGGTGGTGTTCAGCGTGCCCGCGAATTCGTCGAACGCGACCATCGACGCCGATGTCACCATCACCAAACCCGCAGGTGTCAGCGTCACCGTTTGCGGCTGGCTGGACATTCCTTCGGGCGGCAGCGTCGATGGCGTTTTCGACGCCTCGGATGGCCAATGCGCCACCACGACCAGCAACAGCGTCAGTTTCCACTGGAGCGGCCTGCCCAATGACAAGGCCTACACCACCTATGCCCGGTTCCGGGTCAGTACTGCCACCCTCACCACCGCGAATGCCACGGGATCAGCCGTCGATGGCGAGGTGGAAGATTACAAAGTCATGTTCAATTTCAGCCCCACCGCAGTAAGCATTGGCAAGGTGGACCTTGAGGCTCTGCCGGTTTCCGAACTGTTCAGCCATCTCAAACTCGAACAGATGCCGGATAAGCCGCTGCAGGCCCTGCTGCGCGCCTGGGCGCCGGACGCGCTGCAGAATAGCCAGAACCTGCCCCGCGAGCAACTGCTGGATGCATTGCGTACCTGGCTCGACCCCGATGGCGACGGCCAGGTGGTCATCTTTCGCTGGGAAACCCTGGAAGAGCGGGGCACTATCGGCTTTTATGCCGAACGCCGCATGCCGGATGGCGACTGGATGCGGATCAACAAGCGCCTGCTTCCCGGTCTGCTTACCGCGCCCCTGGGCGGTGAATACCTCCTCGCCGACCCCGGGGCCGAAGCCGGGGTGCCTTATGAATACCGCCTGATCGAACAGGAAGCCAGGGGCAGCCAAAGAATCTATGGGCCATATTCCCTCGCAAATTAGGAGGGGTCGGAGTCAAATCACCCGGGCTGCTGAAGCCAACCACCAACACTCTCATTTGACTCCGACCCTGTCATACTTCGTCATATATTTTTCTTCAAAATTAGGGAGCGAAGGGGTCGGAGTCAAATCACCCGCGCCGCTGAACCCAACCACCAACACTCTCATTTGACTCCGACCCCGTCATACTTCCGTCACATATTGGTTCTTCAAAATTAGAACAATTTCCTTGACATATGATTTACAAATATGCTGTAACGCAGCTTTATGACTTAGTACCCTGATGAGTACTTCGATCTCGTGATGTTTCCATCATATATTGTTTCTTCAAAATTAGAGCGATTTCCTTGACATAATAATCAGAAATGTGCCGTAATGCGGCTTCACGACGCATTGGAAACGCGCTTGGCATGAAAGGAAAAGACACCTATTTGAACAACGGACTTTGGCCAAACTCGGGCATCCTGACGCATGGAGAGCGCTTGCATTGTCTCCCGCCCGTCCATGGTTCCGGCGCGCTCAGCGTCCGGCACGAACCGAAACACCGCCCTAAAACCCCACGGCCCGCGTATCAGAACCAGGACTGAAAATGTTTGATTTGAAACGATTTGTACAGCTCCCTTTGCTGGCCATGCTCATGGGCGGATTGTCAACGGCTCACGCCTCGACGCTGGATTGGACTAACGTATCAACATTGCCTTCCAACAACAATAGTTGGGAAACAACCTACACGAATGTGGACAATTCCGGGGTTGATATCACCTTCAAGATAGCAGGGGATACCGGCCGCTTTGTATCAGGTAGTCCATCAGTGAACAATGACGGGGGCAATTTGACAGACGACGCGCTCGAGTTGAATGTCGACTATGTCAATGGTAATTTCCAGTTCATTTTTGTGACCTACACCTTTTCCGTGCCCGTCATTCTCTCGACCCTGAAGATAATGGATATCGATTATCATAACGGGTCAGGCAGCAACGATTACAATGACCGGGTAGTCATCAATGCACAATATGATACCACTTCAAGCTATGCGGCTTATGGCGATCCTGATGCGGTCATCACCAGCGAAACCGTGGGTGGGCAGGTTCTGAAAAACTCGGCCGGCAACTACGAGTCCAAACAAAACGGCCAGCTGAATTCAAATGATACGAATGGCCATGTCACGCTTGGCTACACCAGGCCAATCAAAAAGCTCACCATCAAGTACAGAAACGGTTTCGGTAACTATAAAAAATCTCCTGCGCAGGAAATCTGGATCGCTGACCTGGTGTTCGAGAAGGCCATCGTCCCCATCGCGGAAGACGACCCGGTGGCAACCGACTTCAATACGCCGGTCAACATCAATGCCCTGACCAACGATTTCGACCCCAATGGCGACACGCTCAGCATTACCGAGATCGATGGCACGGCGGTTGTGGCGGGCGATTCTGTCCAAGTGGATGGCGGAACCGCGACGCTGAATGCTGATGGCAGCATTACCTTTACGCCCTATATTGATTTCTCCGACACCGCTTTCTTTGACTACACCATCAGTGATGGCAATGGCAACACGGCTACCGCGACCATAGCGGTTACGGTAAAGCCTGTTTCCGATACCGACGGTGACGGTGTGGACGATGTCGATGATCTCGATGATGACAACGACGGCATCCTGGATACGGAAGAAGGTTATGTGTGTTCGGCGAATTTTGTGGACTATACCAGCTACAGCGGGAATTTGGACGGTATAACGATCAATACAAATCTGACCGGTATTACCCTCTCCCATGAGGGCATACCGGGCGCGAATACGGCGCTTGGCGTTTATATAGAGAAAGACTCAGCACAGTATGCAAATGCTAGAAATGATGCACAACATAGTCAGATTGAGGGTGATTTTGTCATAAACCGATATTCCTATGAATTCAATCAGCCGGTTTCGGACCTGACGCTCAAGGTGACTGATCTCGACAAACTTACTGGTGGTCAAGAAGAATACTATAACGTTGTGGCGACTTATCAAGGTAACGAGGTGGCCTATATTACGGAGACGCTTAGCGCCCACGTTTCCAAAGACAATGAGCTTGGTTACTATAAAGACAATGTATCGAATACCAGCGCAGGCCCTGTTACATTGATCTACCAGGGCCCGGTGGATAGAATCGAGATCATCCAGACCACTAATTGGGGAGCGGGGGGATTGGTTGGGTTCCCCGAGGCATGTCAATCCAGAGACACCGACGGCGATGGCATCCCTGATCATCGCGATATTGACTCAGACAATGACCGTTGCACCGATGCCAACGAAGCCTATGGTTCCACCGTCGATGCCGACAATGATGGTCAGTATGATTCCAATGGTGTTGACTCGGACGGCAAGGTAAACGGTGCAGGCTATACGAACCTGAACCTGAGCGCGGTAACGGATGGTAGCCAGACGTGCTCGAACCCTACAGCGGTCACCATAGGCAAAGTGGAACTCGACGCCCAACAGGTATCGAATCTCTTCCGCTACCTCGACATCGACCAGATGACTGACGCCCAACTCCAGGCCCTGCTGCGCGCCTGGGCGCCGGAGGCGGTGGCGCAAGGGCAGACACGCGAGCAGGTTCTGGAAGCTCTGCGCGCCTGGCTCGACCCGGATGGCGATGGTCGGGTGGCGATCTTCAGCTGGGAAACCCTGGAAGAACGCGGCACCGTAGGGTTCTTCGCCGAACGGCGCGAACCGCCCGGCGACTGGACGCGCATCAACAAACGCATGCTCCCGGGCATCATCACCGCGCCTTTGGGCGGCCAATACCTGCTGGCCGACCCCAAGGCCAAAGCCGGCGTGCCGCACCAGTATCGTTTGATCGAGCAGGAGGCCCGTGGTAGTCAGAAAACCTATGGACCGTATTCCCTGGAATATTAGGCCGGGGCAGCGGGGTCGGAGTCGAATCAGGATGGTGTTGCCCGGGTTCGAGGGCCCCGGGTGATTCGACTCCGACTCCTGAGGGATCTATTGCGTAAATTCAATAACTTGGATGACTTGATGCCAGCCCACCACGGTTATCCACCATTCCCATGATTTGACGTCGGCCAGGTCTATTGAAACAATAGGCCGGCATGGGCGTGGGGAATCCAACAATTCTCATGAGTCATGGATCTGCTTCGGCTTATGAAAACAACCCTTTTCTCCCATGGAGGATGTCGGAAAAGCCCTTTCCCGGGCTTTTCCAACGTCCTTTGTTTTCAATGGCTTGTGGCCATTGAAAATGGCGATGCACCCCTGTATCGCTGAGGCTGTTGCCTTCTGCGACGAGGAACTGGAAAAAGCGATTTTCCGATCAGGTGGTTGAAAAAATCCAGGGAGGGATGTTTTCAACGACCCGTCAAGAGTTGAGCGACTGTTACGGCAGCGGTGAAGCTGAAATAATGAGAACAACCAGAGAATGGGTACATGGGTATTTTCAAACAATTTATCGTGTTGAGCGTGCTTTTTTCCGGAGGGACGGCTTTTGCGTCAACCTTTAACTGGGAAAATGAAGGATGGAATGACGGTGACCTGTCAAAATCATTCTCCAATGTGGACGGCTCTGGAGTCGATATCACTGTTAATGTGACAGGAAATACAAACAGGTTTGAAGGCGGTTGGAACCCATCTCCAAGCGTCAAGGATGATTTACAACAACACATAGGTCATAAGGCCTTTTCTACAAGTGTTAATTTTGAGAACACCTCGGAAAGCATTACGGTGAGCATACATTTTTCCCAAGCGGTCATATTGAGGGGATTGAAGTGGCGAGATATCGACTGGACACACTATAGCAATACAGTTGGTTATGACGACAAGATAATCGTTGTCGCGCAAGACGCATCGGGCAACGCTGTTTCCCTCGTCAATGTGGTGACAGGGCAAAATATCGAATCCAATGGTCCAGATGAGTATGAATCGGATGGCACTCTGAACAATACGACGCCGGATGACCCGAATGCGGTGGTCACGGCGGACGTCAATACGCCGGTGACGGATTTGAGCTATACCTATACCCCCGGAGATGATTCCATATCCAATCCGTCGGGTCAGCATATCTGGTTTGATAATTTCGTTTTTTCCTTGCCGACGAACAAGGACTTTGGTGACGCCCCGGATGGGATCACCGTTGAGGGTATTACCCGTAATTACGGTGATGCGTCACACCAGCTGGGCGCCAACGCTTATATCCGGCCAACAGCGCCGGATCTCGAAACCGGCAGCCAGGGCAATGCCAACGCGGATAGCGATGATAGCAACGAAATCGGTGACGAAGGCGGTATTGTTTTCTACACCATGCCTGGCAACAGCGCAACCATCTATGCTGACGTAGATACTCACAACCCCAGCAATGGTGCAATACGCATCTGCGCATGGATGGATGTCAACGTGGATGGCGCTTTTAGTACGGGCGGTACCGAAGCAAAATGTGCTCAGGTGGCGCCGGGCGATAAAACCAAAACCTTCTCGTGGACAGGTTTTCCCACTGACAAGGCGTATACCACCTACGCCCGTTTTCGCATCAGTGCTGATGTCACACTGAATAAATCAGATTTCAGCGGCCAGGTGACTGGCGGTGAGGTGGAGGATTACAGGGTCAAGTTCAATTTCAGCCCCACTGTGGTCAGCATTGGCAGTGTGGAACTCAGGGCCGAGGTGGTTGCGGATTTGTTCCACAGCCTCGATCTTGCGAATATGTCCGATGCGCAACTGCAGGCCCTGCTGCGCGCCTGGGCGCCGGATATCGTCCAGGACGGCAGGCAGCTTTCCCGTCGGCAACTGCTGGAAGAACTGCGCGCCTGGCTGGATCCTGATGGCGATGGCCGGGTGGCTACCGTTCGTTGGGAAACCCTGGAAGAGCGGGGCACCATCGGCTTCTACGCCGAGCGCCGCACAGCCGACGGTGAGTGGAAGCGGGTCAACAGTGGCCTGCTGCCCGGCCTGATAACCGCGCCACAGGGCGGCGAATATCTGTTGGCCGATCCCAGGGCCGAAGCCGGTGTGCCCTATCAGTACCGCCTTATCGAGCAGGAAGCCCGGGGCAGCCAGAAGACCTATGGGCCTTATTCCCTGAAGTATTGAGGCAGCGAACGGGGTCGGAGTCAAATCAAAAGGATGTTGCGCAGATTCAACGGCTTTGGTTGATTTGACTCCGACCCCTCGGGCTCACCCCTCAGGCTTGACTCCGCGCCCCGAGAATAAGGCGCCGCAGAACATGAGCCGTAAAACGACCCAGAGCCTTGAGGCGGGCGCGCCAGGGTATGAGGATGGCATCCTCCCGGCATTCTCCTCCCATAACCC
This sequence comes from Sedimenticola sp., assembly GCA_027026755.1. Classification (GTDB taxonomy): domain Bacteria; phylum Pseudomonadota; class Gammaproteobacteria; order Chromatiales; family Chromatiaceae; genus Thiolapillus. The sequence goes on from JALVNE010000038.1 coordinate 12,575, forward strand.
GGCCCAGTACCCGGCTGAGGGGAAAAGGCGCATCGGGATGTTCATGGCTGTCCGGCCGGGTGAGGCAATGCAGCTCTCCGTTGCGGGGGAAGATGCCAAGCAGACGGTGGGTGGTCAAACGGTCATCCCGGCCGAGAAAGGTGAGAATGTCCCCGGGCAGGTATATGGCGCGCGGCTGGATGTGCAGGGTGGCCCCGTCGTTGATCAGAGGCGACATGCAGTGTCCGGAAACCCGGACGGGAAGCCCGCTCTCCGCCGCCAGAGCCTGGAGCGCCCGTAAGCGTTCTTGGTTCAAGGGTGTCATGCCAATAGGGAAGCTGTCGGATGCCGTGAATGCTACTAACTGAGATGGGTCGGAGTCAAATCAGGGTGATGTTGCGTCGGGGTGGTGGGGTCGGAGTCAAATCAGGGGGGTGTTGTTTAAGTTCAACGGCTTTGGACGATTTGACTCCGACCCCTCAGGCTCGGCCCCCTCAGGCTCGGCCCCCTCAGGCTCGGCCCCCTCAGGCTCGGACCCCTCAGGCTCCCCCGCGCGGGGGAGGGTTGGGGAGAGAGTCAGGTCAGGGGAAAATGGCACATGACCTCATGCCCGTTTCCAGTCTCCTGTACGGGGGGCTCCTGTCTGGCGCACAGCTCCGCAGCCTGGGGGCAGCGGGTGCGGAAGGTGCAGCCGCTGGGAGGAGCCAGGGGCGAGGGCAGGTCGCCCTGCAGGGGGGTGAAGGCCTTGTTGCGCTCGATCTCGGGGTCAGGGATGGGAATGGCGTCGATGAGTGCCCGGGTGTAGGGATGCCCCGGCGCCCGGTACAGATCGTCCCGGCTGGCTGTTTCCACCACCTTGCCCAGGTACATGACCATGACCCGGTGGCTGATCTGCTTCACCAGGCTCAGGTCATGGGCGATGAACAACATAGCCAAACCCATGTCCGCCTGCAGGTCCATGAGCAGGTTGATGATCTGTGCTTGTATGGAAACGTCCAGGGCGCTCACGGGCTCGTCGCAGATGAGCAGCTTCGGCCCCAGAATGAGGGCCCGGGCGATGCCGATGCGCTGGCACTGGCCGCCGGAGAACTCGTGAGGATAGCGGTTGATCTGATTGGGCAGCAGCCCCACCCGCTCCATTATTTGCTGGACGCGGGCTTTGCGTTCCTTGCGGCCCAGTTTGGGTTCGAACACCTGCAAGGGCTCGGTGATGATCTCGCTCACGGTCATGCGCGGGTCCAGGGAGGCCAGGGGGTCCTGGAACACGATCTGCATCTGCTGACGGAAGGGGCGCAACTGCCGGGGGCTCAGTCCAGCGATGTTTTTTCCTTCCAGCATCACCCGGCCGCAGGTGACCGGCGCCAGGCCCAGTATGCCCCGGGCCAGGGTGGACTTGCCGCAGCCGGATTCACCGACGATGCCCAGGGTTTCGCCAGGCGCCAGGCTCAGCTTCACCCCGTCCACGGCTTTCAGGGTGCGCTGGCCGGGGCGCAGCAGGCCGTCGCCGGGAAGCTGGAAATGAACCCTGAGGTCTTCCACCTGGAGCAGAGGCATCATGGGCTGGCCTCCAGATGGCAGGCGTTCAGATGTCCCGGCGAGATTTCCCTCAGGGGCGGCTGCTCACGCTCGCACTGCTCCAGCTTTTCCTGGCAGCGGTCGGCGAAGGCGCAGCCCGTGGGCAGCTGCAACAGGTTGGGCGGGTTGCCCGGGATGCTGTGCAGTTGCGCCTGGCCGGCCAGGTCCAGGCGGGGCACGGACTGGAGCAGGCCCCGGGTGTAGGGGTGACGTGGCTGTTGGAACAGCTCGAACACCGGCGCGTATTCGCAGATGCGTCCGCCGTACATGACCATCACCTGGTCGCTGATGCCAGCAATCACGCCCAGGTCGTGGGTGATGAGGATGATGCTCATGCCGAATTCCTTTTGCAGCTCGTTCATGAGCTGGATGATTTGCGCCTGCACGGTGACATCCAGGGCCGTGGTGGGCTCGTCGGCAATGAGCAGGTCTGGCTGGCAGAGCAGGGCCATGGCGATCATCACCCGTTGGCGCATGCCGCCGGAGAATTCGTGGGGATAGCGTTTCAGGCGCTTGGCGGCGTCGGGGATGTGTACCGCGTCCAGCATGGCTATGCTGCGGCGGCGGGCGGTGCGGCGGTCCAGGCCCTGGTGCAGCATCAATACCTCGGTCATCTGGCGCTCGATGGTCAGGTAGGGGTTCAGGCAGGTCATGGGGTCCTGGAAGATCATGCCGATGCGGTCACCGCGGATGCGGTTGATTTCCTTCGGCTTCATGCCCAGCAGTTCCTGGCCCTGGAAGCGGATGCTGCCTTCGGCGCGGCCATTGCTGGCCAGCAGGTTGATGATGCTCAGCACCAGCTGGCTCTTGCCGGATCCGGACTCACCGACGATGCCCAGGGTTTCGCCTTTCTCCAGGCTGAAGGACAGGTCATTGACCGCATAGACCTCCCCATCGTTGGTGTGGAATACGGTGCGCAGGTTGTTGACTTCCAGCAGCGGCATCTCAGCGGTCCTTGGGGTCCAAAGCGTCGCGCAGACCGTCGCCGATGAAGTTGAAACAGAACAGGGTGGTGGCCAGGAAGCCCGCCGGGAACAGCAGGGCCCAGGGAGCGCTCTCCATGTCCTGGGCGCCCTCGTTCACCAGGGCGCCCCAGCTGGTGGCCGGCTCCTGCACTCCCAGACCCAGGAAGCTGAGGAAGGACTCTACCAGAATCACCTGGGGAATGGTCAGGGTCACGTACACCACCACGATGCCGAGAAGATTGGGCACGATATGGCGCAGGATGATGCGCGGCGTGCTCACTCCGCAGGCCATGGCGGCCTCCACATATTCCATACCCTTGAGGGTCAGGGTCTGACCGCGCACTATGCGCGCCATGTCCAGCCAGTTGATGGCGCCGATGGCGATGAAAATGAGATAGATGTTACGCCCGAAGAACACCATGAGCAGGATCACGAAGAACATGAAGGGCATGGCGTAGAGAATGTCCACGATACGCATCATGATGCCATCCACCCGTCCGCCGATGTAACCGGCGGTGGCACCCCAGCTGATGCCGATGACCAGGCTCACCAGGGTGGCGATGACGCCCACCATGAGGGACATGCGGCCACCGTACAGGGTGCGTACGAACAAATCCCGGCCCACGCTGTCGGTGCCGAAGACATGGCCGTTTTCCAGGCTGGGGGGCGTAGAGATCAGTTCCCAGTCGATTTCATCGAATGCGAAGGGGCTGAGCCAGGGGGCGGCGATGACCAGCACGGAAATGATCGACAGCAGGATCATGGCGGTGAGGGCCGCTTTGTTGCGCAGCAGGCGTGCCCAGGCGTCCTGCCACAGGCTGCGGCCCTTGATTTCCGTGGTTTTGGTGAGGGCGTCGTTCATGCTGCTGTGCCCTCGATGCCCTCACCCCCGGCCCCTCTCCCAGAGGGAGAGGGGTTCAATACTCCCCTCTCCCCTTGGGGGAGAGGGGTCTGGGGAGAGGGGAATACTAAGCCCCTCTCCCTCTGGGAGAGGGGCCGGGGGTGAGGGGAAAAGCGCCTATCCATACCGCACCTTCGGATCGAGCAAGGCATACACCAGATCCACGATGAAGTTGAACAGAATGATCAGCGCCCCGTAGAACACCACCACGCCCATCACCAGGGTGTAGTCGCGGTTGAGAGCGCCCTGGATGAAGTAGCGCCCAAGTCCGGGAATGCCGAAGATCTGTTCGATGACCACGGAACCTGTGATCACCGCTGCGGTGGCCGGCCCCAGGAAGGATACCACGGGCAGCAGGGCAGGCTTGAGGGCATGGCGCAGGATTACCACCCGCTCCGGCAGGCCCTTGGCCCGGGCCGTGCGTATGGGGTTGCTGCGCAGAACCTCGATCATGCTACCGCGCATGAGTCGTGAGATGTAGGCGATCTGGGGGAGGGCCAGGCCGATGATGGGCAGTATGGTGTTCTTGAACGCACCATCGTTCCAGCCGCCAGCGGGCAGCCAGCCCAGATATACGGCAAAGATCAGAATCAGGATGGGCGCCAGCACGAAACTGGGGATGGAGATGCCAGTCATGGCCAGGGTCATCACCGAATAGTCCGTGGCGCTGTTCTGGCGCAGGGCTGCCAGGCTGCCCAGGCCCACACCCACCACCAGGGCAATGCCGATGGCGCTCAGGCCCAGGCGCAGGGACACGGGAAAACCCGTGGCGATGAGTTCGTTGACGCTGTAATCCTTGTACTGGAAGGACGGGCCGAAGTCGCCGTGCAGCAGATCCCAGAGATAGCGGCCATACTGCTGAATCAGGGGTTCGTCCAGATGATATTTTTTGTCCAGGTTCGCTTGGATCTCAGGCGGCAGGGTCTTTTCCGTGTCGAAAGGGCCACCAGGCGCCGCGCGCATCATGAAAAACGCCAGGGTCATGAGGATGAGCAGGGTGGGAATGGCGCCCAGCAGTCTTTTCAGGGAGTAGCGGAGCATTATGATGTCACCAGTTAGTCACAGGAAATATCATATAGGCAATAACACCTATTGGCCATTTTCCCGAGCATCACGAACGTACATCGTTGTTCCATTTTTCATCTTTATGTCAAATAGGTCACTCACCCTGATAATGTCACCTAATTTTTTATAACCGTAGTTCAGCGGGGAAAATGATGTCTTGTTGGCAATATATTGTCCGACTCTACCCATATGGGACCAGCCGTTATCATCAGCAGATTGTTCGACAGCGGTTCGCAACAGTTTTACCAATGCAGCATCTTGACGTAGTTCGTTTCTGGTTTTCTTTATGTTGTCTTTGAGAGTATCTTCATTTTCATCAGCTGATTCGATGTTTTCTGTATAAACAAATTGAGAACATGCTTTTACAAAGGGCAATGGTGTCTTCTTTTCCCCAAATCCGAAAACTGTTATTCCATTGGAAAGTATCCGCATCACCAATGGCGTAAAATCACTATCGCTTGTCATCAGTGCAAAAGCATCAATGTCTCTTGTATATAACAAGTCCATTGCATCAATGATCATCGCAGCATCTGTTGCATTCTTGCCTTTTGTGTAGGCAAACTGCTGGATGGGCCTAATTGCATGGGGATGTAGTTTTTCTTCCCATCCTTTCAGGCCGTCATTTTTCCAGTTGCCATAGGCATTTCTAATGTAGATCTTTCCATACTTTGACAGTTCATCGATTACTCCCTCAATAGATCTGTGACTGACGTTGTCGCAGTCGATCAGCAATGCAATTTTCCTTTCTACCGTCATTGCGTTTTTCCTGATTGCTTCAACCCAATGAACTCGAAGAAGGGTTCCAGGGAACGCTCGCGTTGCAGGAAGGCGCGGATGGAGTCTTCGATTTCCCGGCTGCCCCCCACAGCATAGATTTCCTTGCGCAGGCGCATGCCCGTGGGTTTGTCCATGAATCTGTTGGGCGCCTTGCGGAACACCGAAGCCATGTCGGCAGCGATGGCGTCCGCCCAGGCGTAGCCGTAATAGCCGGCATCGTAGCCGCCGCCAAGATGGCCGAAGGAGGCGATCAGGCCGCTTCCCTCGGGTACGGGCAGATAGACATCGCTGACCACCTTGTTGGTGACGTCCACCACGTTCTCGAACACCTTGGGGTCGGTGGTCATGTGAATGGCCAGGTCCAGGAGCCCGTAAGCCAGCTGGCCCCGGTAATAGGTGCCGACAGTGGCCAGGCGTACTTCCTCCAGTTTGTTCAGGATGTCCGCGGGGATCTTGCTCTTGCCGTCACGGTAATCCACGGCGAAGCGGTCCAGCACTGTTTTGTCCCGCACCCAGTTTTCCAGCATCTGGGAGGGGGCTTCAACGAAATCCCGGGGGACGGAGGTACCCGAGAATTCCATATATTCCGCCTGGGTCAGCACCGTATGAAGGGCATGGCCGAATTCATGAAACAGCGTTTCCACATCGTCGTAGGTCAGCAGGGAGGGCTTTCCATTGGCCGGAGGCGGGAAGTTGCACACCAGCGCAGCCACCGGGCGCTGGTATTTGCCATTGGCCAGGCGCGCCGCGGGCGTTATACCGAACTGGGCGAAGTGATTGTATTTTCCCTCACGGGGAAACATGTCCATGTACAGCAGTCCAAGAGGCGTACCGTTGCTGGCATCGCTGATGGCATAGAGGCGCAGGTCGTCCACCCATTTATAGGGCGCTTCCACAGGCTCGATACGAATGTCGAAGATTTCCTCGAAGATGGAGAACATGCCGTTCAGGCTGTGCTCCAGTTCGAAATACACTTTGAGTTTGTCCTTGTCCACCTGGTAACGGGTCTTGGTCAACTGGTTCTTGTAGTAACTCACATCCCAGTAGTGAATCCGGGCATGGGGATTGCCTGTTTCCTTGGCCTTGAGTTGGGTAAAGGTGGCCAGCTCCTGTTGGAACTTTGGTTCCAGGCCGGTCTTGAGTTTCTGCAGGAAATCCCAAGCCCTCTGGCCGGTCTTGGCCATCTTGATTTCGATGCGGTAATCCGCCCAGTTCTTGTATCCGAGCAGTTTGGCGATTTCGGCGCGGGTCTTGAGGATGTCCACGAACAAGGGGGTGTTCTTTTTCAGCACCCGGCTGGTGCGGGCAATGGACAGACGTTTGCGGGTTTCTTCCCGTTTGGCGTTGCGCATCACTTCAATCACCTGCCAGGTGACATTGGCGTTGATCCGGTACTTGCCGTCCTTGCCCAGCACTTTCTTGTTGTTGAGGAAATCTTCACCGACGCCTTCGAGTTCCTCTCGGGTGAATTCGACAATGGGTTTGGCATCGGAGATATTGCGTTTGAATTTCAGCTCCAGGTCGTTGAGCCGGTTTTTGAGCTTCTGCAGCTGGTCGCGTTGCTCCTTGGGAAGGTCCATGCCATTGCGGCGATAGTCGCGCAGTACGGTTTTGAGGTACATGGCGTCTTCGCCGCTGACCTTGGGATGGGTGTCGGCAAAGTCTTTCACGACTTTGTACAGGTCCCGGCGGAAGCTGGTGTCCACGAACCAGGTTTCCAGTCTCTGGGTGGCTGCCGCGGCAATTTCCCGCATTTCCTTCGAGGGGCTGGTTTCGCGGATCACATCGATACGTTCCGCGGCGGTCATGACCGGCAGGTAGGCTTTGTCCAGGGCGGTGATGGTGTTGGCGAAAGTGCGCTGTTCGGGTTTCCGGGCAATGATGGCGTTCAGCCTTTGCTCGGC
>JALVNE010000039.1 GCA_027026755.1 Sedimenticola sp.
TCATTCCTTTTATCGAGGGTGATGGCATCGGCGTGGACATCACCCCGGTGATGAAGAAAGTGGTGGATGCGGCTGTGGAGAAAGCCTATGGCGGCGAGAAGTCCATTGCCTGGATGGAAGTCTATGCTGGCGAGAAGGCGGTGAAGGTCTATGGTGGCGACAACTGGCTGCCAGAGGAGACTTTCGATGCGGTGCGTGATTATGTGGTGTCCATCAAGGGCCCCCTGACCACCCCCGTGGGCGGCGGCATACGCTCCCTGAACGTGACCCTGCGCCAGGTGCTGGATCTCTACGTCTGTCTGCGCCCCGTGCGCTATTTCTCCGGTACGCCCAGCCCCCTGTGCCATCCGGAATACACGGACATGGTGATCTTCCGCGAGAATTCCGAAGACATCTATGCTGGCGTGGAATGGGCGGCGGGAACCGAGGAGGCACGGAAGGTCATCGATTTTCTGCAGAATGAAATGGGCGTGACCAAGATCCGTTTCCCGGAGACTTCCGGCATTGGCGTCAAGCCCGTCTCCAGCGAAGGCACCAGGCGCTTGGTGCGCAAGGCCATCCAGTACGCCATTGACAACGACCGTGATTCCGTGACCCTGGTGCACAAGGGCAACATCATGAAGTTCACAGAGGGTGCGTTCAAGGAATGGGGCTATGAGCTGGCCAAAGAGGAATTCGGTGCCGTGGAAATCGACGGTGGTCCCTGGTGTGCTTTCAAGAATCCCAATACCGGCAAGGAGATCATCGTCAAGGATGTGATTGCCGATGCCTTCCTGCAGCAGATTCTGTTGCGCCCAAAAGAATATGACGTGATCGCCACCCTCAATTTGAATGGCGACTATATCTCCGACGCCCTGGCAGCCCAGGTGGGCGGTATCGGCATTGCGCCGGGAGCCAATCTGTCCGATACCGTGGCCATGTTCGAGGCCACCCATGGCACGGCCCCCAAGTATGCAGGGCAGGACAAGGTGAATCCGGGCTCCATCATTTTGTCTGCCGAGATGATGCTGCGTCACATGGGCTGGACGGAAGCCGCGGATCTCATCATCAAGGCCATGGGCGGCGCCATCCAGGCCAAGACCGTGACCTACGATTTGGAACGGCTCATGGATGGCGCGCAACTGCTCAGCTGTTCCGCCTTTGGTGATGCCATGATTGCCCAGATGTAGAGCCCCTGCTCGGCAAGCCGAATGGCAAGAAAAAAGCCTGCCGGGAATTTCCCGACAGGCTTTATTGTTTGCTGGTGATAAAGCTTATTCTGCAGCGTGTCTCAGGTTTTGTGCATGCAGACCCTTGGGACCCTGCTCGATATCGAATTCTACGGCCTGGCCCTCCTTCAGTGTCTTGTAGCCGTCCATCTCGATTGCCGAGAAATGGACGAATACGTCTTCTTCTCCATCATGCGGGGTGACGAAACCGTAACCCTTTGCATTGTTGAACCACTTGACTACACCACTGGGCATTTTTGGTCCTCCTGCGTTCCTCCGGTGTTGAAAATATTTTGTTTGTTGTTATGGCTGCTGCCTTCTTGAGCAGCGCAACTGTACTTTAAAAGTACAAAAAAACTTGCGCCAGGTCAAATACTGAATTCAACCGCCAGCCTGCATTTTCACCGGAATCCGGAATTTTCCCGGGGAGATGTTTGTTCAGATCATTGGGACGAACAGCAGTCGATGGCATTCATCGGCTTGCCGGTCGCTCGGGTGAGCTGGGTGAAGAAACTCCGGGAAACCGCGTTTTCTGCTCCCATGGTTGAAAAAGCGCAGGCAGGGGCTTATTCAGCATCCCGCCACTCGGCAGGGAAGCGCTATTTTTTTTTGCGGCTGGATTCTTCGAGGAACTCGATATACCGATCCAGCTTCTCCTGGTCTTCCGGTGAAATATCGATGATCTGGAAACCCGACCAGTAACTGTGCCTGGCGTTGGCTTCATCCTGCCACAGGCAGGTGGCACCCACGGATATATCAGGGTTTCCACTATCATGGTCGATGAGCTGAACCTGGCGTATTTCACCGGCTTCCGGGCAGATGCCTTCCGACAGCATCATGAACCCCCCCTTGGAAATGTTTATCAGGACACCAAGGGCCGTGCCGTCAAGCTTGTCGATGATCTGTATAGTCGATTGTGGCGAAAAACGCTCATATGCTCTTTCGTGCACTCTATACTCCCGGGGTCAACCTGTGGTTTTAACGCTTTTTTCAAGCATGTTTCTGATTGCTGTCATGGCCCGGCTCCAGAAGGAAGTATTCACGTCATCGAAATAGACGATGGTTCCCTTCCTGATACCTTCTGCCAGCTCCTTGATGTCCAGGAGGGCGGTTTTTCTTCCCCTGAAATTCACGAACAGAAAACGGTCGGAAAAGGGGTTATACCAGGATAGCCTTGCTCTCTGGTGTTCGCCTTCCTTCAGGTTGAATTCAAACAAGGTATTTTCAGGCAGAGCCCTGAGCTTATTGTACAGCTCCAACAGTTCCTGGCTGATCTTGGGCTTCAATTTGTGCACTGTTCCTGAAAAATCCAGGGTGACACGGCTTTCAGACCTGTTTTCCAGGGAATGTACGAAATGCTCGATTTCCTTTCCCTTGTGTGGCAGCAGGCCGCCAACCTGGGTCCAGATCTGTTCGGAAAGGGTGTCCAGCTGGGGCTTCTGTATGGAGCCATCGATGATTCCGCTGGACACGCTGAGCAGGTATTGTCCCAGTTCCAGTGCCTCGTTCCAGGCAGGGCTGTCGTCGTTGTCCACGCCTTCTCGCAGGCGGAGAAGGGTCAGATAGTCTATCCAGACCTGATTGATGAACCCTTCTACATAGTCGGGAACAGTATGTCCGGAAAATATCTTCTTGGTCGCCGTTTTGGCCGCTTCCTTGGCCTGGGACATGAGTTCCTTGCCCTTTTCTGCCTCACGGCTGTGTTTTTCCAGGATGCTGAACTTCTCACTGAGACGGGAGGTTTCTTCCTCGAGGAGGCTGGAATATTCCTCGAAGTCTTCGTTCTGCTGTTGTTTCAGTCGGACGATCCTGAATACGATGTCCTTGAGGAAGGGGTAGATCCCCTCATTGGGATCCTCCTGGTTCATCCACAGGGCGGAAGCTTCCACGGCTTCATCCAGGAACTTGCGGGCCGGATGTGATTTGGATGACAGGAAGCTGCTGTCCAGGATGCCGATCTTGATATACGGGGTGTGCAGATGACCCAGCAGCGCCTTGGCGATATCGGGGATACGTGGATCGTCCAGCATGCGCTCGAAGAGCATGCCCACCAGGTCGATGACGTTTTCCTGCATCTCGCTCAGGCGGTCGTTGCCCACGCTCTCCTTGATGGAGCTGCGCTGGGTTTTCATGGCGTGCTGGACCTGGTTCAGGACCTCGGCATTGACGTTACGGGGAACGACCGTCTTGTCCAGGCTTACGGCTTCGGGGTAGGTCTGCTCAGCGCTGGATATGGCTGTATTGGTGGCATCGACGATTTCCTGAATGCTTGCGGTGGTGACGCCTGGTGGCAACGGATTCCTCTTGCGTTGCATGCGGCGCTTGGTCATGAGGAGTTCCTGGATGCGTGACAGGGTTTCTTCTCCCAGTTCCTCCGCCGACTGAGCCCTGTCGCTTTCCGCAGGCTTGTCAGCCTCATCTTGCTTGCGCTTATCAGTGGTGTCCGCCGAGCCCTTGATCTTCACCTTGTATTTCAGGTTGGGAAGGATGCCGGCTTTGATGAGATCTTCATTGAGTTTTTGATGCAGTCCCTCGAGTTCACTGAGCACGTATTTGTCATACAGGGTATAGAGAACCAGCAATGCATCGTTCTCTATGCTCAGGCGGTCCACGCATCGTGCAAATATCTCGCTCATCTGGCGGGGGGACGCGGGAATGTCCGCTATCTTGATTGGATGGCCGCCATTGATGACCGTGAGACGTTGAGCCAGCACATACAAAAGCCTGTAACTCTTGCGTTCGGCGCGATCGGCCAGGGTGTGCAGGGCCAAATTTCGTTCGTAGAGATCAATGTTGACCAAGCTCAGAGTTTCTTTACCAAGCGTGTGTTTCTCATCCTCACTGCTGGTAGGGAATTTTCCCAGGTACTTGACCAGCAGGTCGTGGAAGTCCAGTGACAGGTCTTCCATCTTGAGCCAGATTTCCCTCTGGGCCTCGAAAAAATGATTCTGAATGTTGACACTTTCCGATTTGTCCGCGAATTCCATCAACACGTCATCAGTGGCCCGAAGCTGCTGTCTGAACTTTTCGTTCAACAGCTCTACTGCCTGCTGCTGCCAGTCGTTCAGTAGATACCGGTACTTGTAACTGATCGTCACCTTGTTTTCCCTAGGGTCTGTGGCGTGGATTCGTTCTATTCTGAAACAGAATCGACGCGAGTTCAACGTGAAAATCCCTGCAGGTTCTTGTGTTACGGGATGTGTTCTCCACCAGAAGCAGGTTCCGTTCAGCAACGGTTAATATGCCGTAGGAAACAATAAGGCCCTGGGAGCGGGAAACCGGTGTTGTCGAGGGAACCGGGGGCAACGGTGGAAGTCCCATGTGTCTACGAGAAGCTTTGTTTGTCCCTGCAATTGCAGGGTGGAGAGGAAAGATGAAAAGACTGGTGGGAGTATCCTTACTGACAGGAACGATTTTGTTGGCTGGTTGTACAGATCCAACCGATCCTTATCGCAAGACGAAAACCGGTGCCATGGTCGGCGCCGTGGCAGGGGCGGTGATCGGGCATCAGATCAATCACAAGAGAGGTGCCTACGTGGGCGCGGCTCTGGGTGCGCTGGCAGGCGGCGGCGTGGGTTACTACATGGACAGGCAGCAGCAAGAGCTGGAGGAGCGCCTGGCCAGAGAGCAGGCAGCCCATGAGCTGGAGATTCAGCGCATGAAAGATGACAGCCTCAAGCTCACCCTGGACAGCGAAGTATCTTTCGATTTCGACAGTGCCGAGATCAAGCATGGTTTTCAGCGGACGTTGGACAAGCTGGCTGACGTGATCCAGAAATATGACAAGACCGTGGTGCATGTCGTCGGTCATACGGACAATGTCGGTTCCGCGGCCTACAATCTGCGCCTTTCCCAGCGGCGGGCGGAAGCGGTAGGACGTTATCTCAGGGCCCACGGCGTGGCTCCGGGACGTATTCATACAGAAGGAAGGGGAGAGTCTGAACCCCGCGCAAGCAACAGCACGGAAGCGGGACGGCAGCTCAACAGGCGGGTGGAAATCTTCCTCAAGCCTGTGGTGGAAGGTGCCGAGGAGCGGGCGCACGAGCCGCCGCCGGCCAGCAGCGGAAGATATTATTGATTCCCGGTTGAAAGAATCTGCGCCATCTGATGATCTTGTTCATTTTCTGTGTAATATGGAAAAAATACTGCCCGCAGGCCGGATTTCCGTCCGACAACAGCTACCGCAAAGGGGCGATGCCGGACTGAAGTCCGTTACCCATTACTGGAAACGAAACATGATCATCAAACAGGTGAGCAGAATCAAACCATCGGAAATCACTGACAGGGATGTGTGGCTCAGGCGCCGTGAGCTGATCAAGGCAGCCGCGGTCGGAGCAGGCCTTGCCCTGGGCGGCGCGAGTGGCCTTGCGCACGCCCTCTATACCGGACCGGAAAACCACCAGCGTATTGCCGGGATTAGGGAAACGGACTATGGCAGGGGGCTGAAGCCCACGGCATATCGCCACATCACCAGTTACAACAATTTCTATGAACTGGGATACGGGAAACGCGTACCGGCCGAAAACGCGGAATTTCTCAAGACCCGCCCCTGGACGGTCAAGGTTTCGGGAGAGTGTAACAAACCGGCTGTGGTGGATGTCGAAGATATCCTGAAGATGGATCAGGAGGAACGTGTCTACCGTTTCCGCTGTGTGGAGGCCTGGGCCATGGTGGTTCCCTGGGTGGGATTCCCCTTGGGGGCTTTTCTGCAACGCTTCGAGCCGACCTCCCGGGCAAAATTCGTGGAATTCACCACCCTGTATGATCCCGAACGGCTGCCGGGGCAGAAGCGCAATGTACTGGACTGGCCCTATCGTGAAGGGCTGCGCATCGATGAAGCCATGCACCCCCTGGCTTTTCTGGCCACTGGCCTGTATGGTGAACTGCTACCTGCCCAAAATGGCGCGCCTTTACGCTTGGTGGTTCCCTGGAAATACGGGTTCAAGAGCATCAAGTCCATCGTATCCATACGCTTTACGGAACAGATGCCGCTCAATACCTGGCGGCGCATTGCAGAGGATGAGTACGGATTCTATGCCAATGTGAATCCTGATGTGCCACATCCCCGCTGGAGTCAGAAGCGTCATCGCGTGCTGGGTAGGGGATTGTTTGGCGGCAAGGAGGATACGCAGCTGTTCAATGGTTACGCGGAAGAGGTAGCGGGGCTGTACAAGGGCATGGATCTGCGCAAGAACTTCTGATGCGTTGGTGGAAACTGCCCGTATTTCTTGCGGGCCTGGCGCCGCTGCTGTGGCTGGCCTGGGGCGTTTATCGGGAAGACCTCGGCCCCAATCCCGTAGAATATCTCACCCATGCCACGGGGGACTGGGCATTGCGCTTGCTGCTCATCACCCTTGCCATCACTCCACTGCGACGCCTCTTCGGCTGGCGAAAGCCCGTGCTGGTACGGCGCATGCTGGGCCTGTTTTCATTCTTCTACGCCTGCCTGCATCTGATTGTCTGGCTGTGGCTGGACAGGGAATGGCAATGGGCGGGAATGCTGGAAGACGTACTGAAACGCCCCTATATCACGGTGGGCATGCTGGCCTTTGCCATCCTGCTGGCTCTGGCACTGACCTCCAACCTGTTCAGCATGCGCCGTCTGGGGAAAAACTGGCAGCGCCTGCATCGCCTGGTCTATGGGGCGGCGGCGCTGGGGATATTGCACTATATCTGGCTGGTGAAAGCGGATCTGCTGCTGCCGCTGACTTACCTGGCGGTATTCGGTTTGCTCATGGTCTTGCGCCTGCCCTTGGGACGGGTGGGGCAGGGGTGAGGGGGCAGGGGTCGGAGTCAAATCAGGGTGGCCTACAG
>JALVNE010000040.1 GCA_027026755.1 Sedimenticola sp.
TGGATACCCTGCTGAGCAATGATCTGTTGTGGGATCTGGCGCGGCAGACATCATCAGGGGAAGGGGTGGCAAATCAGTTGATCAACAACAAAATCAGTCACTTGCTGATTCGTCTCGATATCTTCAATCAACTGACGAAAAACCGTGACCCCGGACTGCAACAGGTGCTGGCCGATTTCTTCGCCCACCACACCCGGCTCCTTGCCTCCAGGAATGGCTATGGCCTCTACCGTCTCGAGACAGCCCGGGGATACACAGATTGACAATATTTGTCACCTGACTGCCAAATTCCAGCCTCGAACCCGGTGGTCTGTGCCTCTCAGATCAGATCATTCCGCCCCAGGCTCTCATCCCGCATCTCGCCCGCCGTACATATTTTCTTGTTTTTGCGTGAATTTCCTCGCCTGCCTGTTTGCCCCCCCTGCTCTTTGAAAAATTGGCACGGATAATGCTAGGATAGCAGCGAGCCAATTATCACGGCCCAACCCAAAGAACGGGATGACCTTAACCATGGGTTGTTTTGTTCTTGAACTTTCAAAAAACGTTTTTGATTTGAATACCAAACAGGAGATCCTCCTCATGAAAAAGCAAACCGGTTTTACACTGATCGAACTGATGATCGTGATTGCCATCATCGGCATTCTCGCGGCCATCGCCATTCCCGCCTACCAGGACTACACCATTCGCTCGCAGGTTTCTGAAGGCATGTCACTTAGTGATGGCGCCAAGACAGCAGTGGCTGAGTACTATACTAACAAGGGTACTTTTCCTGCCGACAATGCTCAAGCGGGGCTGGCTGCTCCAGCCAGTATCACTGGCAAATACGTAGACCAGGTTACAGTTACCAATGGCCTTATTCAGGCGCGGTTTAGCAATACTGCTCCGCAAAGTGCACATAACAATATCAATGGTGGCACCCTGGATCTTTCCCCGTGGAATGTTCCTAATGCAGGAAGCGTAAAATGGACCTGTACAGCTACTGGTATCGAGGACAAATACCTTCCTTCCGCCTGCCGCTAATCACGGCATGAATAGCAAGCCCGCGTAGCCGCGGGCTTGTTTTTCACCCACCCATCAATCTGCAATCTGTCGGTCGATCATGAAAAAATACATTGCCAAATCAGAAAAAGCGTTCACCCTCATCGAACTGATGATCGTCATAGCAATCATCGGCATCCTTGCCGCCATCGCCATACCGGCTTATCAGGACTACACGGTTCGCAGCCAGGTTGCGGAAGGCCTTGCCCTGACGAGTAACGCCAAGACCCTGGTCAGCATGTATTATTCCGACAAGGGGGCGCTGCCTGCTGACAATACCGAGGCAGGACTGCAGGCCCCGGCAAGCATCCAGGGCAACTATGTGGCCAGCGTCAGCAACAACAATGGCGTGATCACCGCCACCTTCGGCAACAGCAGCCATGCCGTGCTCAACGGTCAGACCCTGCTGCTTTCCGTGGTCACCTCGGCGAGAAACAGCATTGCCTGGACCTGTAAATCCACCACCCTGCACGACAGGTATCTGCCTTCCGCCTGCCGCAACTGACGGTTCACTTGAATTTCCCCTACTTTCGGCCAACCCGGCCCGAGCAGCGCATGGATGCATCCAGCAGCCTCGCCTGGCTGCTTCTTATCATCGTCCTCTTCATCACCGGCGTCCTTTATTACCCGGGCCTTTACGGCCCGTTTCTTTTCGACGACTGGGCGAATCTTCCTGTCCTGGGTTATTTCGGCCCGGTGGACAACTGGCCGGTATTCTGGCGCTATCTCACGGCAGGAATAGCCGATCCCACCGGCCGCCCGCTTGCCCAGCTCAGTTTTCTCATCGACGCCCACGACTGGCCAGCCGACCCCCTTCCCTTCAAGCGAACCAACCTGATCATCCACCTGTGCAACAGCATGCTGCTGTATTTCCTGTTGCTCCGGTTCAACGGCATGCTGGGAATGCAAAAACGCAGGGCGCGCCATGTGGCCCTGCTGGCCGCCGGCGCCTGGATGCTGCACCCTCTGTGGGTTTCCACCGTGTTGTACGTGGTGCAGCGCCAGGCCCTGCTGGTAGCCAGCTGGACGCTGGTCAGCCTGCTGGGCTATGTTCATTTTCGCCGCCTGCTTCCTCTCAGGCCCACCCGGGCCATGGCGGGATTGTCCCTGTGCCTGATTCTGGGAACCCTGCTCGCCACCCTGTCCAAGGCCAACGGCGCCCTGCTGCCCCTGCTGGCCGGCATCCTGGAAATCACTGTCCTGGCAAACGAC
>JALVNE010000041.1 GCA_027026755.1 Sedimenticola sp.
CGGATGCGCTGCATGGGAAAGCGTCCGCCTTTCTCCAGTTCGCCGGAGTCCGGGCGGTAGTCGTGCACCCACTGGCCAAAGCCCGCGGGTGGTGTTTCATCGTAGTTGATCTCCCAAAGTTCCGGGGCGTCCTTGAGGGCGGCCACGAAGCTGTGACGGGGATCGGCAGTGTAGACGGCGCTCACCCGCGAGCTGGTGCCGTCTTCGGCCACGGCGGGGATGATTTTCAGGGGGGCCAGGTTCCCGGCGTCCAGCAGCACCAGGGTATGAGGCAGGTAGTTGGCCACGATGACGGTCTTGCCGTCGTGGGACACGGCCAGGTTGCGGGCGTTGATGCCGGCGCGGATTTCCGCCGTCCATACCCGGTTGTACACGTCGAACTTGCTCACCCAGCCGTCCCGGGACAGGAAATAGACATAGCGCCCTCCCTTGGCCCACTTGGGGCCGCCGTGGACGGCGAAGCGGGTGGGAAATCGGCCCAGGGGTTCGAAGCGGTCACCGTCCAACAGGGTGAAATGATGATCGCCCAGTTCCACCACCACGAACAGGTTGTCCATGTCGGCCTGGTAGCCGGGCTTGTCGGGCAGGCTGCCTGCCTTGTGATGGATGATATGGCTTGCCTTGATGGCGGCCATGTCCCACACCGGCATTTTCTCCAGGGGTGTGTAGATGTAGTCCGCCAGGGCCTGAATCTGCTTTGGGCTCAGCTTGCCGCCGAAGGCCGGCATCTGGGTGGCGGGCCGCCCCTGGCTGATGACCTCTATGGCCTTTTTCTTCTTCAGGCGCTTCAGGTTCTGGGGCAGCAGGGCGGGGCCCTGGGCACCCAGGCGGTCGGGGTTGTGGCACTGGGCGCAGTGTTGCTGATAAAGGGCAGGGGCGTCCTCTCCCGCCATGGCGGCCGCGGCAACGAACATCAGAAGCAATAAACAGGCAATGGCTTTTTTCATGGCGTCTTGTAGGTAAAGCGGCAATAAACGAAAGACTGGGTTTTTCCCGCGGGTGTGTGGTGATCTTCCCGGACGCTGTCCTGGAGATGGAAATCGCGCCCCAGGGTTTGGGCCAGCTGGGCAGATGAGTATCTCTGCACGGGCAGGCCGCTGCAGGCTTCCGGGCCTTCCGGGGAAAAGGTGGCAATGATGAGGTGCCCCCCGGGTTCCAGATGGTTTTTCAGCTGTTCGAGATAACGCGCCCGGTCGGCGGCCTGGGTGAGAAAATGAAACACCGCCCGGTCGTGCCAGACGCGCCAGCTGCCCGGCAGCCCGGCTTCCAGCAAATCCGCCTCCAGCCAGTTCACCCTGTCGGCCCTGTGGCCCAGGCGGGCCCGGCTGGTTGCCAGGGCGCTGGGGGAGATGTCCAGCACGCTGAGCTTCGTCCAGCCCTGGTCCAGCAGATGATCCACCAGGCGTGAAGCGCCGCCACCCACGTCGATGAAGGGGGCGTCCGCGGGTTCGCCGGTGGCCTGGATGAGGGCCAGGGAGGTTTCCGGTTTCGGCTGGAACCAGCTGGTTTCGTCCTCGCCCTTGCTCTGGTACACCTGTTCCCAGTGGTCTTTCCGGCTGGAAGTCATAAACCGATTTCCTCGTCACTCAGATAGCAGGCCGGGTCTTCCGCCCAGGGGTCGTCCGTAAGCTGCAGGGCGCGCACCCGGGTATTGCCGTTGCAGATGTTCAGGTGGGCGCATTTTCCGCAGCGGCCCTTCACCGGGCGGGGATGCTGCTTGAGACCCGCCATGATGGGGTCGGAGGTGTCCTGCCAGATTTCCGAAAAGGGCCTTTCCTTGACGTTACCCAGGTCGTAGTGCCACCACATGGTGTCCGGGTGCACCCGGCCCTGGTTGTCGATGTTGGAGATATTCACCCCGGAGCTGTTGCCGCCCCATTGCACCAGTTTCGCGCGGATATGTTCGGCCTGTTCAGGATAATGTTTTTCCACCCAATGCAGCAGGTACACGCCATCGGCATCGTTGTTGCCGGTGACGAACTCGGTATTGCGCCCGGCCTTGACGTCGGCCATGGCGCGCTCGAAAAGCAGATCCATGGCCCAGCGGGTGGTCCTGAATTGGGTGTCGTCCTTGCGGTTCTTGTTGCCCCTGCCGGCATAGTTGAGGTGGGAGAAGTAGAACTTGTCGATGCCTTCATCGTCCATGAGCTGGAGCAGTTGGGGCAGCTCGGCGGCGTTGTCCTGGGTCATGGTGAAGCGCAGGCCAACCTTGATGCCCAGGTCGTGACAGCGGCGCAGGGCGG
>JALVNE010000042.1 GCA_027026755.1 Sedimenticola sp.
ACGGACTGTTAATCCGTGGGTCGCTGGTTCGAGCCCAGCTGGCGGAGCCATCTCCAAGAAAAGGCTTGCATTCTTCATGGATGCGGGCCTTTTTTCTGTTCGAGGGCCGGATGAACATCCAGAAACGCATTGCCGAAGAACTTGGCGTGTCACCCCAGCAGGTGGCCGCCGCCATAGAACTGCTGGACGAAGGCGCCACCGTGCCATTCATCGCCCGCTACCGCAAGGAGGCTACCCAGGGACTGGACGATGCCCAGCTGCGCCAGCTCGAGGAGCGCCTGACCTATCTGCGCGAGCTGGAGGAACGGCGCACAGCCATCATCAAGTCCATCGAGGAACAGGACAAGATGACGCCGGAGCTGGAACAGGCCCTTCGGGAGGCCGACACCAAGGCCCGGCTGGAAGACCTCTACCTGCCCTACAAGCCCAAGCGACGCACCAAGGCCCAGATTGCCCGGGAGGCCGGCCTGGAGCCCCTGGCCTCCGCGCTGCTGGAGAACCCGGAGCTGGTTCCCGAGGAAGCAGCCAGGGCCTATCTGAACCCCGACAAGGGGGTGAGCGATGTCACCGCCGCTCTGGACGGCGCCAGGCAGATACTCATGGAAGGCTTCGCCGAGGACGCCGAGCTGCTGGGCGAGCTGCGCGAATACTTGTGGGAGCACGGCCTGCTGCGCAGCCGGGTGATGACCGGCAAGGCGCAGGAGGCGGAGAAATTCCGGGATTATTTCGAATATGAAGAACCCCTGAAAAAGATCCCATCCCACCGCGCCCTGGCCCTGTTTCGCGGACAGAGCCTGGGGCTGCTGTCCCTGGAGCTGGTGGTGGACGAAGACAGCCCGGCGCCCTCGCCGGCGGAATCCCGCATCGCGGCCCGCTTCGGCATCCGTCATGCCGGCCGCCCGGCGGACGACTGGCTGGCGCAGGTGGTGCGCTGGGCCTGGAAGATCAAGATCTTCACCCGCCTGGACCTGGACCTGAAGATGCGCCTGCGGGAAATGGCCGAAGAAGCGGCCATCGGGGTATTTGCCGCCAATCTCAAGGATCTGCTGCTGGCGGCCCCGGCGGGCTTTCACGCCATCATGGGGCTGGACCCCGGCATACGCACGGGGGTGAAGGTGGCCCTCATCGACGCCACGGGCAAGGTGCTGGCCACGGACACCATCTATCCCCACCCGCCCCGCAATCAGTGGGACGAATCCATCGAGCGCCTGGCCAGACTGGCCCGGGAGCACGGCATCTCCCTGGTGAGCATCGGCAATGGCACGGCCTCCCGGGAGACGGAAAAACTGGTCAGGGAACTGGCCCGGCGCCACCCGGAACTGGGCCTGCACCAGCTGGTGGTGAGCGAAGCCGGCGCCTCGGTCTATTCCGCCTCGGAACTGGCCAGCACGGAACTGCCGGAGCTGGACGTCTCCCTGCGTGGCGCCGTGTCCATCGCCCGGCGCCTGCAGGACCCTCTGGCGGAGCTGGTGAAGATCGACCCCAAGTCCATCGGCGTGGGCCAGTACCAGCATGACGTGAACCAGAACCGCCTGGCCCGCGCCCTCAACGCCGTGGTGGAAGACTGCGTGAACGCCGTGGGGGTGGATGTGAATACCGCCTCCCCTGCCCTGCTGGAGCAGGTTTCCGGCCTGAACCGGACCGTGGCGGACAACATCGTGACCTTCCGCAACGAGAACGGCCCCTACCACAGCCGCAAGGAACTGCTGAAAGTGCCCAGACTGGGCGCCAAGACCTATGAACAGGCCGCTGGCTTTCTCCGCATTCCCGGGGCAGACAATCCCCTGGACGGTTCCGCCGTCCATCCGGAGGCCTATGAAGTGGCCGAGCGCATCGCCCGGCGCAATGGCAGGAAGGTGCAGGATCTCATCGGTGACTCAGCCTTCCTGCGCAGCCTGAATCCCCAGGACTATGTGGACGAGCGTTTCGGCCTGCCCACGGTACGCGACATTCTGGCGGAGCTGGAAAAGCCGGGGCGTGACCCCCGTCCGGAATTCAAGACCGCCAGTTTCAGCGAAAACGTTGAAACAATCACCGACCTGGAGCCCGGCATGATCCTGGAGGGCGTGGTGAGCAATGTGGCGGATTTTGGCGCCTTCGTGGACATTGGCGTGCATCAGGACGGGCTGGTGCACATCTCCGCCATGTCCAAGCGTTTCGTGAAACATCCCCGGGACGTGGTCAAGACGGGTGAGGTCGTCAAGGTCAAGGTCATGGCCGTGGATGCCGGGCGCAA
>JALVNE010000043.1 GCA_027026755.1 Sedimenticola sp.
CCCCGGCCAAAACTTGGATGCGGGGTTTCTGAACCCAGGAAAATGTCTCATCAGAACCGGTTGCATTTTTCCGCCAATCAGAATAATCTTGTCGCCCTGAATAACCAAGCAATTCACTAAAGAATTAACACCTAATAATCCTAATTAAAAGGAGAACATTCATGACCACACATACACTGCCTGACCTGCCCTACGCCAAGGACGCCCTGGAACCCAACATCTCCGCCGAGACGCTGGAGTTCCATCACGACAAGCACCACGCCACCTATGTCACCAATCTGAACAATCTCATCCCCGGCACCGAGTTCGAGAACGCCAGCCTGGAAGAGATCGTGATGAAATCCGAAGGCGGCATCTTCAACAATGGCGCCCAGGTCTGGAACCATACCTTCTACTTCAACTGCATGAGCCCCAACGGCGGCGGTGAGCCTTCCGGTGCCCTGGCCGATGCCATCAACAGCGCCTTCGGCTCCTTTGCCGACTTCAAGGAGAAGTTCTCCACCTCCGCCGCCACCAACTTCGGCTGCGGCTGGACCTGGCTGGTGAAGAACAGCGACGGCTCCCTGGAGATCGTCAACACTTCCGGCGCAGGCAACCCCATGCGCGACGGCAAGACACCCCTGCTGACCATCGACGTCTGGGAGCACGCCTACTACATCGACAAGCGCAACCTGCGTCCCCAGTACATCGCCGATTTCTTCAACGTGGTGAACTGGGACTTCGTGGCGGCCAACTTCGGCTGATCAGCACCGCTTTCGAGCAATAAACCCGGCCTTGAGCCGGGTTTTTGTCATAAACAAAACACGGCAGCCCGAACCAAGCAGAAAGCTTTTTTAAGTGTTTTCACGCTGCCGATAAACGCTTGACCTGCAATTCTTTCCGATGCTGCTCGGCTTGCCACAGGTCATACTGAATTTGCTGGTTCAACCAGCTTTCGGAAGAAGTATTGAAAGCAATAGACAGCCGGACAGCCATTTCAGGACTAATGCCAGCTTTACCATTAATAATGCTGGAAAGCGTCTTTCGACTGACACCAAGGGCTTCTGCCGCTTCGGTGATTGTCAGCCCGAGAGGCTCAAGGCAAAGCTCTTTGATAATATTGCCAGGATGTGGAGGATTATGCATAAGCATGATATTGCCTCAGTGGTAATCTTCATAATCGACAACTTCCGCATGCTCCCCATTGAATTGAAAGGTAACACGCCAGTTGCCACTCACTCGAACTGACCAGGTTTCTTTACGATCGCCTGTGAGTTGATGCAAATACAACCCTGGAAGATCCATATCTGTTGGCGAAGTGGAAGCGTTCAAGCGACCCAATATCAACCGTAATCTATTGGCATGCTTCGCCTGAATTCCAGATTTCTTCCCTGTTTTGAAAAAGTGCTCCAGACCTTTGTGTTTGAAACTCTGGATCATGCCTGGAGTGTAACCCGACACGTAACACCTCACAACCCCCGCTTTTTTGCACATAACAATTGACATGGGTTAATGCAAGGAAATCACCGCTGCCGCAAGCTTTTTCCTTTCCAAACCACTCACCGGGAATCGTGCATCCCCGCAAGTTCCTGATCCTGTTGTTACTGCTGGCCGCCCTGCCCCCGGCATGGGCCTTGCCGCCTCTGCAGCTGTACGTGGAACTGACCCCGGAGGGAGGCACCCTCACACCGCCCCCCGGAGAATACTCCGGCCCCGTGGTGATAAAAAAGCGCATCACCCTGGACGGCAAGGGCAAGGTGCGGGTGAACGGCGGCGGCGACGGCACGGTGATTACCGTGGAAGCGGATGCTGCCGTGGTGAAGGGCCTGTTCATCCACAACTCCGGAAATTCTCACGACAGCGTGGACGCTGGCATCCTGGTCAAGGCCAATGACACCCTCATCGAGAACAACACCATTACCGACACCCTGTTCGGCATCCATTTGAGCAACGCCCATGGCAACCAGGTCATCGGCAACCGCATCAGATCAAAAGATCGGGACGTGACCCTGCGGGGCGAAGGCATCCGGCTGTGGTACAGCCACGAGAACCTGATCAAAGACAATCTTATCGAAAACTCCCGGGACATAGTGGTCTCCAATTCCAGGGAGAACCGCATCATCGGCAATCAGATGCGCCACAGCCGCATCAGCATGGAGCTGGTGTTCTCCCCGGAGAACGAGATCCTTGGCAATACCTTCGAGGACAACTACAACGGCGTCACTGTCATCTATTCCGATGAGCTGGTCATCAGGGACAACCACATGC
The DNA here is from genome assembly GCA_027026755.1 of Sedimenticola sp. Lineage (GTDB taxonomy): Bacteria > Pseudomonadota > Gammaproteobacteria > Chromatiales > Chromatiaceae > Thiolapillus. The sequence goes on from JALVNE010000043.1 coordinate 2,248, forward strand.
TGGACATGCGCAAGCTCACGGGCTACGGCATATCGGTGAAGGAAAGCTACCAGATACAGATCGACGGTAACGAGATCGCCCATTGCGCCATTGGCCTGCTGGCCACCTCGCCCCTGGAAGCAGAGAACATTCTCACCATAGAAAACAACCTGTTCACCTTCAACGACGTGGCCACTTATTTCTATGGCGAGAAAGGCGGCCACGAGATCCACGGCAACCTGTTCATCGACAATTTCGTGGACGTCATGGGCAGCACCACCAGCACCTCGCGCCTGAACCACTGGGAAAACAATTACTGGGACAGCTACAGCGGTTTCGACCTGGACAGGGACGGTATCGGCGACCAGCCCCATCGCGTGTACCTGTACGCCGACCGCATCTGGATGGACCGTTCCATGGCGCGTTTCTACCGGGGCAGCCCGGCCCTGTCTCTCATCGACTTCGTGGAGCGCCTGGTACCCTCCTCGGAACCGGACCTGATGTACGCCGACCCTGCCCCCCTGATGAATCCGCCCACGAGAAAAGGCCGCTGATTTCAATCAACAGCATGCCGAAATCCCCAAAAAATACACTTGAAAAACCCTGAAATTTTGGGTAGTGTCCGCGCTTTGCTTTTGAACAGGGGTTCGAAAAGCACAGGTGGCACCGGCAACGGCGCTGCCTTTTCTTTTTGGGATACCGCGGAATCACCGCCATGAAAGACACTTTGATGAATACCTACAACCGGCTGCCGGTCAGCTTCGCCAGGGGCGAAGGTCTGTATCTGTACGACGACCAGGGAAAATCATATCTCGATGCCATCGCGGGCATTGCCGTATGCAGCCTGGGCCACGCCCACCCCGCCGTCACCCGCGCCATCTGCGAACAGGCCGGCAAACTGGTGCACACCTCCAACCTGTACGGCATAGAAAAACAGCAGCAACTGGGCGCGCAGCTGGTGGCGCTGGCCGACATGGACAAGGTATTCTTTGCCAATTCCGGCGCCGAGGCCAACGAGGCCGCCATCAAGCTGGCGCGACTGCATGGCCATGCCAAAGGTATCGACAACCCGGTGATCCTGGTCATGGAGGAAAGCTTCCACGGCCGTACCATGGCCACTCTCACCGCCACCGGCAACCGCAAGGTGCAGGCCGGTTTCGAGCCCCTGGTGCAGGGTTTTGCCCGGGTGCCCTATGGCGATCCGGAGGCACTGCAGACCGCCGCGGCCAACCTCAAGGACATCGTCGCCGTGCTGGTGGAGCCGGTACAGGGCGAAGGCGGCGTCAACATCCCCCCGGAGGACTATCTCCCCGGCATCCGCGCCCTGTGCGATGAGCACGACTGGCTGATGATGCTGGACGAGATCCAGACCGGCATGGGCCGCACGGGCAAAGCCTTTGCCTTTCAGCATCACAATCTCCAACCCGATGTCCTGACTCTGGCCAAAGCCCTGGGCAACGGCATGCCCATTGGCGCCTGCCTTGCCCGGGGCAAGGCCGCCGAGCTGTTCGGCCCCGGCAATCACGGCAGCACCTTTGGCGGCAATCCCCTGGCCTGCGCCGCCGCCCTGGCCGTGGTGGACACCATGAAAGCCGAAAATATCTGGGACAAGGCAGCCCGGGCCGGCAAGCGCCTGCATCAGGCCCTGGCCGACAGACTGGCCGATGCGGACGGCGTGACGGAAATCCGCTCCCTGGGCCTGATGCTGGGCATACAGCTGGATCGTCCCTGTGGCGAACTGGTGCTCCAGGCCCTGGAAAAGCAGCTGCTCATCAATGTCACGGCAGATTCCGTCGTGCGGCTGCTGCCCCCTCTCATCATCGAGGATGAACAGATCGACGATCTGGCGGACAAGCTGTCCTCCCTGATTCTGGAGTTCCTGGAGGCCAGACAATGACCCGGCATTTTCTAACCCTGCTGGACATCTCCCCCGGGGAGTTCCGGGACATCATCCGGCGCGCGGGCGAACTCAAGCGCCTGCGGCAGCAAGGCAGCATCGTGGAAACCCTCAAGCACAAGGTGCTGGCCATGATCTTCGAGAAATCCTCCACCCGCACCCGGGTGTCTTTCGAAGCAGGCATGACCCAGCTCGGCGGCGCTGCCATGTTCCTCTCCCCCCGGGACACCCAGCTGGGCCGGGGCGAGCCCATCGAAGACACGGCCCGGGTGCTGTCGCGCATGGTGGACTGCGTGATGATCCGCACCTTCGATCACGAGAACGTGGAACGCTTTGCCGCCCATTCGCAGGTGCCGGTGATCAACGGCCTCACGGACCTGGTGCATCCCTGCCAGCTGCTGGCCGACATGCAGACCTTCTTCGAACACCGGGGCGACATCCAGGGCCGCACCGTGACCTGGGTGGGGGACGGCAACAACATGTGCCACTCCTACATCAACGCCGCGCGGCAGCTGGATTTCAAACTGAACATCGCCTGCCCCGAAGGCTACGACCCGGACCCGCAGATCCTTGCTGCCGCCGGTGAGCGCTGCGCGATCATCCGCGACCCAATGGAAGCCGCCGCAGGCGCCGACCTGGTGGTGACCGATGTCTGGGCCAGCATGGGGCAGGAAGAAGAACAAAAACAGCGGGAACAGGCTTTCGCCGGTTATCAGGTCACGGCCCAACTCATGGCCCAGGCCGACGAACAGGCCCTGTTCATGCACTGCCTGCCTGCCCATCGCGGGGAAGAAGTCGCTGCCGAAGTCATCGACGCGCCGGGTGCCGTGGTCTGGGAGGAGGCGGAAAACCGCCTGCATGCGCAGAAAGCCTTGCTCGAATTCCTGCTGACCTGACACCGGCATGCCGGTACAATAAGGGGCAACCATCCCTTTTGGACTGCAAGCTGCCATGGATTTCAAGCAACCCAAATTCCTCATCGTGATGTTCCTGCTGCTGGTCAGCCTGGCGGCACAGGCGGAAACCCGCTATGTCACGGATCAGCTCAAGATCAACATGCGCAGTGGGGAAAGCTCCCAGCACCGGATCATCAAGATGCTGCCTTCGGGCACCCCGGTCACGGTATTGAGCACCAACGCGGACAGCGGTTACAGCAAGGTTCGCCTGGCTGATGGCAAGACAGGCTATGTCCTTACCCGCCAGCTCCTGACACAACCGATAGCCCGGGACCGTATCGTGAAGCTGGAAGCACGCATCAAGGAACTGGAGGCCTCTCCTGGCGAGTTGAGCGCCAAGCTGTCCAAACTGTCCCGGGAACACGACGACCTGAAACAGAAACATGCCACCCTGCAGCAGGAAAAGAACCGCATCCAAAAGGAACTGGAAGAACTCAAGCGCACCTCGGCCAATGCCGTGCAGATCGCCCAGGAGCGCAAGCGCCTGCGCAAACAGGTGGCCACCATGAGCCGCGACCTGGCCAACCAGGAACAGGAAATCCGCGAACTCAAGAACAGCACCACCCAGCGCTGGTTTCTCATCGGCGGCGGCGTGTTGTTTGGCGGCATCATACTTGGGCTGCTGCTGCCCCACCTGCGGGTGAAGAAGCGCAATGATTCCTGGGGATCGCTGTAAGAAGGTTTTTTCGATCCCTCAGCCCTTTTCCTCGATCATGGGCAGCTGCTGCAGCGCTTCCGGTGATGGCGGGGTATTGATGGGGTTTTCGAACAGCTTGAACTTCAGGTTGCTCCGCAGTTCCTTGATCCTGGCCTTTTGCGCCGCCAGATCATTGGTGAGGAACAGGGTGTAGGCGTCAGCCTTGTCGTTCTGATGAATGGCGATCAACATGGCTTCCCTGTATTTGGAACTGATGTCCGGCGACAGATCGAACACGCCAATGGCGGCCCAGCCGGCCCGGTATTCCTCCCTGGCCTTGTCCGCAGGATAGATACGGCTGATGACCTGGTGATCCCTGGCCAGGGTTTCGCTCAGGGTGCGAAACAGCATGTTGAACAGGTCATTGGGGGCTGGCGCGGCATTGTGCGGGTCCTGGTAATCGATCTCTATGCGCTGCAGGGGACGGATGGCGTAGCGCACTTCCAGCTCTCCCCCTTTGGATACATACCTGGCCTCGTACGGCATGACATAGGCCGGTTCCACTTTTTTCGCCTGCATTCCCTCGGGCGGCTGAAACTCCAGGCCACCTTCTTCCAGCAGCTGTTGAAAACCGATGTCTTCGCTTGCGCCGGCAATGCCTGGCAACAGAATAACCGGCAACATGGCAACAAGCCTGAACCAGCTCATGATTTATGACCTCCCGGTACAGCTTCGGCCTGCTTGCCCTCCTGCGCCTCCCAGGCCCTGAGCAAATCTTCCCCGGCTTTTTTCCACTGGGGCTCCTCGGTCAACTCGATGAATCGACGGATATCGCTACGCGCCTGGTCCTTCTCTCCCAGGGACCAGTGCATGGAACCCCGGTTGAACCAGGGGGCCGGCAGCTCGGGTTCTGTCTTTATGCAATGATCGAAGTCCGCCAGGGCGTCCCGCTCCCTGCCCAGATTGGCCAGCAGACTGCCACGGTTGAAACGGGCGGGTATCAGGTCAGGAGACAGTTCCACAGCCTTGTTCAGATCGGCCAGGGCCTCATCCTTGCGTTCGAAACGCAGATAGAGGTTGGCACGTATCACCCGGTACATAGGATTGTCCGGCGCCAGTTTCACCGCCTGTTCCATGTCGGCCAGGGCGCCCTTGATATCGTTCTGCTCCATCTCCAGGATGGCACGCATCTTGAACATTTCCGCATTGTGCGGATATCTGGCCAAAG
>JALVNE010000044.1 GCA_027026755.1 Sedimenticola sp.
GGACCCGTTCTTGAAACAGAAAGGGCTTAATGGCTTTGGTTGTGTCCAGCAGGTACCAATAGGGATTGCCATCCACCGTGCCGCTTGAATCCACGTTGCTTACGCTTTGGTCTTTGACGGGGTGATCCGCATCAAAGAAGTATTGGCCATCGAAGCACAGGGTATTCAGGCCGTTTTTCAGCGCGGTGAACACCAGCTCGTCGGGGTGCTCTGCTGCCGCGCGCCCCATTTCCGTGAGAATGGGGGTCAGGACGCCGTATTGATCGTCCTCGATGTCGGTACGCTTCACGCCGATGGTATCTTCAAACAGCTTGTTCTTGACGGAATAGCCGTGCGCCGCAAGGTTGCGGATAACCCGATCTCCCGCCCATTCCCGCAGCCGGGGGAACTGTCCCAGCCAGCCATAGGTTTCTTCCTTGGTGTTGCTGGGAACAATCATGGCAATGTCTTTGTAATGGCTTTCGGCGGACTCGATACCTTTGTTGAAAGCCGCTTTGAACCCGTTGAAAACGCCGTTCAAGTTCTGTTTATTGACGATCATGCTTCTTCTCCCAGTTGTTTGGCGTAGTCTTCTGGGGAAATCCCCATGGTTTCACAGATGGCCAGCTCGTCGCTTGTCAGGCCATGCTTTCCGGTGTCTCCGTCAAGCCATTTTTTCCGGCCGGCCGTTTGGTTGCCGCGCAGAAACTTGAACATGGGCGAGACTTCTTCCACAAAGCCTTCAAAGGCTTTCGCGTTGGTGCGGCACAGTTCCACGCCCCAGCCTTCCAGGGAGGGCGGAATGTGACCGTCTCTGATGGCGTTTTCCACCATCAAGCGGGCTTCACCCTCGGAAGTGTGTTGCTGGCGTAGCTGCTGAAGTTCGGCTACCACGCCTTTGAACTCTGCCATCGGTACATATTCGCTCAGGTCTGGCTGTGCCGATTGCTGGGCCGTAACCAGACTGCTTACGGCATCAATGATGGCTTGCTCGTCGGCGGTGTCATCCAGTCCCAGCAATTCACGAAGCCGGGCCATTGTTTGGTCTTGCATGGTGGTTGTCTCCTGAACGCTGGCCAGGGCGGTGAGTTCCAGCGCGGGGTTATTGGTGAGCGCGGCACGAAGCAACCGCTTCACTTCATTTGTGCCTGGCGCATAGTTGAAAACGGGGGACAGGTAGCGGTATTCCTTGGCCTTGATGTGGGCGGCAGCTTTTTCTGTCCACTCCACCAGTCCCCACAGGCCGGAAGGCCGCTCTTGAAGTTCTGTAATCCACCCCGCTGCGGGGGCCGGTTGACCGTTTTTGGCGGCTTTGTCTATCTGGTGGTCATAATCTATGGCCAGCAGGGTTTTTCCGGCATAGGCGCGGGTGTTGTCGATCACTTCCCCCAGGTTATCGGCTTTCCAGGGGCCGCGCCCGTCTCTCCCGGTGAATGTGCCTTTGGGCAATAGGTGTATCCACTGCTTTCGGCTGTCTTCTTCCAGGGAAGTATTCAGCTCAATACTAAGGGTTGTCTCGTCGAGCACCTTGTTGATGCGCTGGTCGTCGAGTTCTGTATTTATGGATGTGCCGTCCATGTTTAACCTATAATGATAGCTCGGCCAAGGGACTGGGACGCGCCCCGACAGTTCCGGACGCCCGCCCACTCCGCGCGTGGAGAAAAAGAGGGCCTCTATTCATCGCCGCTGTTTTTGTATAAGAGCCGCCCCTTGCGGCGGCGATTCATCATTCTTTTCATGCTGCCTGATGATGCGGTAAACGGTTCGGGATCGCAGGCCATAGCGCATGGCGATACTTGATACTGATTCGCCCTGCTTTTTTCGCCGGAGAATGTCCCGGTTTCTTGCCAGGGTATTCAGTTTGGTGCCGAAGGGGACGCGGAAATACTCCCCGGAAAATGTCAGAAGGAGTACGGCAAAATCCTGCTCATTCAGGATTCTTTTGAAAGGCTGATTCCGGAAGGGATAGGGAGAAATGTAAACCTCTTGCCCGCCAAAATGCTCCATGATGGACAACATGCCTTCCAGTGACATGGCATCACCGAAATACTCCCGGAAGATTTGCGGCAGATTTTCCCGGATTTCTTCCTCAGGGATGCCGTTCAAGTCCTGCTGATTGACGCTTGGCCCGTTCATGCCTGCAAAGGTACTGACGTGGGTCACAGGTCATCAGTCTGACGGGTGTCAGGGGTTTTTAGTCAGGATAAAGGGAGCAGATTTCCCTACACCTGCTCCCTTGCTCCCTTGCTCCCTTAAGGGAAAACCCTTAAGGGAAAACCCCAAAGGGAGCAAAGGGAGCAAGGGAGCGGTGTAGGGGTTTATGCTCCCTTTGATTTCAGTTGCCAAACCCAAAACCGTTTTTCCTTGTCCCCTTGCTTTACCGATTTCAGGACTGACTCAACATCAAGCCTTCTTTTTGTCCGCTTGAGTTTGTGCCAGGAAATCCCCGCGTCCCGCGCGGCCTGCTGGAGTTCCTTGGCAGGCACCGGGCCGCCTTTCAGTTCTTCCAGCAAAAAGGCTTCGGCGTCGCAAGCGTCATCATCTGTCGTTTCCGCCGTGTCTCCCAGGGCAAGCAGTTCATGAGCCTCCCCCTTGATTTGCCCTTTCCACTGGATGCGGGATGCCTCAATGCCTTTGTGCCTGGGGAGGGTGACTTGCTCCAGTTCATAACCGAAGCCGCCTCCATCTTCCCCCAGGTTCGATTTCATTCGGCAAAACACCCTGGAATAACCCTCCCGGCTGTTGTTCGGCGTCTTTATCGCCGCCATGACGACGCGGGCAATAGCGCCAAAGGCCAGGGAGCCTGAAACCCTGTCAACCGGGCTACGCCCTGCCCCGCCTTTGGCAAAGTGGCTGATGCCAACCACACAGCAATCAAGCCGGGCAGCAAGGTCAACCAGTGGCTGTAATGAACGCCGGGTTTCGCTGTTCTTGTGGCTGTCGCCGGATACGGCACTGACAATGGGATCAATCACCAGCAAGGCGGGCGGCTTGCCCTGCAAGGCTTCCTGTAATGCCTGGGAATCCGTGGCCGGGTCAAAAGACCGATGCCCGTCGGCGTCCAGTGCGCCAGTCACAAAGGCAATGCGCCTCATGTTGGCCTTGGCCGCCAGCAGGCGCGGCTTGAGGGTGTCGGCGGGGTCATCCTCTCCGCTCCATATCACTACTTTGCCGGGGGTGGCTTTGGTGCCGTCAGGCCATGTGCCGCCACGGCTCAGAATGGCGGCAAGCTCCATGGCTATGGTGGTCTTCCCGGTGCCCGGAGGGCCTGCCAGGATTTCCAGCTTGCCTTTTGCCAGCCACCCCGGCCACAGCCATCGAACCGGGCTGATGCTTATCTTGTCTCCCTGTTGCAATAGCACTCTTGAAACAGGGCGGTTTTCTTCATCATGTGATGGCATGGTTTCTCTGTCTTTGGCTTTTCTTGGGTGGGTGTAGTTGAGGGGAAACATCTTGACCACCCCTTTCTTGTTAGCGTTCATACAGCACCCCCATGGCTTGACGGATGCGCTTCACCGCTTCCCGTTCACGTTGCCAGCTGCCTTCCGGCATCGGTTGCCAATCAGGACGCGCCTCAAGGAATTTACGATCCCTGGCCAGCTCGCGGCTTGCCACGCGGCTTGAAACCACCTGGAACAGAACATGCAGTTCATGGGCCAGGGTCTTTTCTGCGGTGTGCCGCTTCTGCTGTTGAATGATGGCCTTCGCCTTTGCCTGCGCCTGGGGGCTGTTGTCACCCTCCACGCCCAGGAAACTGGCTACCGCCTTCAGGGATTCGAATTTGCTGAACCCGTGAACGTGGCACAGCAGGTCAAAGCCATCCCCTCCAATGGGGTCTCCTCCCTGCCCACAAAACCATTTGCCGTTAGGGTCAGCTGGCACATAGCGGAAGCGGTCTTTACCGCCACACCCGGGGCAAGGCCCATGCTTGCCTGTCAGGTGGTTATCATGGATGCCGTGCGAGGTCAGGATGGCAGGCCACCGGCCTTGGGCGGCTTGTTTGACGGTTGCGAAATCAATCATTGCCGCCTCCTGCCTGCTGGCGGTTCTGCTCGCGCATGGCTTCGCTAATGGATTGATGTATCTCACACAGCAAGCCCAGTAGGAGGGAAACATTGTCTTTCTGGCGGTGCTGCAGGTCATCACCTGCGATCAGGTCGGTTACTGCCTGATAGCAATGGCCGATGATTTCCATTTTGTCGTCAAGGTCATCACCGGGCCAGACTTCTATGCTGATGCGGCCAGCGTTGGGGGTTGGGGTGGATGTGTCCGGGCACCGGACGGATTGAGATTGCTTTTTCATGGCAGGCTCCTTGTTAATGTGGAAAGCCGCCACCGCGCCGCTGTCAACCGGCAAAAGGGTGGCGGAGTGCGCTGGGTTGACAGACCGGAACAAGGAACCGGCAAGCCCGAAGGCTTCCCAACGCACCCCACCATAAACTTGCGGGCATGAAAAAACGCGCTGCTTTGGCTGGCGCGTTTGATGCGCCTTGTTTCCCGGCTGTCAATCCGGATCGTTGAATGTGCAACGATGGAACCAGCATAGGCCGGGGCCTGGGGCATTGTCAAACTCATTTTGCTCCCTCCTGCTTCAATCGGCTGATTTCCGCACGGGAAAGGAAGTATTCCGCGCACCGCTGTTCGTTGGTGCGGGTCTGGATACCCCAGCCTTTCCGCCTCAGGTAGTGAATGCAGGCAGACAAGCGCCAGGCACGGCCGGAAGTGGCCTGGAGAATTTGCGCCTGGGTGATTCGCTGGCCAGACAGCAACCGGGCTTTGACCAGTGGTAGCGCCCAGGTACTACGGTTGTTATAATCTCCTTGGTTGTTGGAGAGAGCCTTGGTTTCTGTGGTGGGGGCCAAGGCTTTTTTGTGCTTGCTCATCCGTTCCGCGCCCCCCTGTTCATGATTCGTTCCAGGGAATCTTCAGGCCATATCAAACGGCCATTGGGGAGCTTTTGCGGAACTACCCCGTAATATTCGCCTTTTCTGCTGATGTGGCTGCGGATTGACTCCGGTTTTATGCCAATGGCGTCAGCCAGTGCCGTGGTGGTGACTGCTTTCTGTGTCATTGATGCACCTCTGTTGATTGTCGGTGTGTGGACAATATCCAGGGGTGCTTTTTTGGTTCAGACTGACAGGCGGTAGGGTTATGGAATCCATTGAAATGCGTTATAATTAATGGTTGCCTTTGTTTCTTGGCATCCATCCCTTGCAGTTGTTCCCGTAAAAGGCAAAACGTTTGCACAGGTTCGCAATAACGTTTGCACGATCCCGAAAGAAGGTTTGCACAACATCGCTACTTCACCACCTCCATTATTTTGCTGTCACTGTCCGGCTGGGCTATTTCCGCCTGTTCCAAAATGAAGGCTTCAATCTTGTTGTGCCACTTGCCAAGCAGATCAATGGGCCGCCGCCTGTAGTGCTTCTCTGCAATGGCTGAAGGCTTGTGGCCCTGTATTTGCGCCACCACGCCCACGGGGGCTTCTATCCATTCCGCCAGGGTGCCGAAAGACCGCCGCAAGCCATGCAGGGTGATATGAGGCAGGCAAGCGGCCTTCAATGCCTGGTCATGCTTCCGCGCGGGTGGGCTGATCGGGTTATCAGTGCGGGGACTGGAGAATACCCACTGGTTGCGCCTGGGCAGCCCCGTAATCAGCTGCTTGGCGTATGGCGGAAGCGGTATGGTTCGCTCTCCCTCTACCTTGTCGTGAATGGTCAGCGCGTTCCAGGAAAAATCCACGTCTTCCCATTTCAGGCTTTGAAGTTCATTGCTCCGACACCCCAGCAACAGCAGGCATTGAAGGAATGCCCGTTGTGAGGGCTCGTTTATCTTGCGGACGGCAGAGAACCACGGCTTGAGCTGGTCTTTCTGTAGCGCGTCTCCCTCCTTGGCCTGGACGCGGGGAATCTTGTCTTTGATGCGGGCGGAAAGCAGGTCAGTGGCCACGATGCCGCTGTAATTCGGGTGCGCATCCAGCCAGTTGAAAAACGCTCTCAGCAAACGAAAGGCGCGGGCGGTAACGCTGGGGCGGTTCTTTTGCAATTCACCATCAAGCCATTGCTCCAGGCGTTCAGTATCCAACGCTGAAAGCGCCACATCATGCAGGGGCCACAGTGGCCCGGCAACGGTGAGCTTGCTTGAGCGTTTTCTTTTCTTGCCGGGGGCTTGCATGGCGTCTTTGTGGTCGCGCTGGTGCTTTTCGCTCCACTTCCATGCCCTCTCCTGGGTGTAGGCTTCCCAGGCATCAGCAAAGGAGATGGACGCCCTTATTCTGTCTCCCCTGGCCTTTTCCTCCTCCTCTGCCTTGCGCCGCCGGTCTTCCCTGGGGTCGATGCCTTGCGCTATCAGGCCGCTGATGCGTTCCGCTTCCCGCCGCGCCTCGGTAATGCTGATGGCCGATACTTCCGATATGGTCAGCTTCAGGGGTTTCCCGTTCACCTTCCGGTAGTATTCAAAGACCTGTTTTCTCTCCCTCAGCCTCACCCGGAGATAGTTGGTTTTGCTATCATACAAAACGGCCTCCCGTTTACCGGGGGGCATTTTCATGGATTGGATTCGCTGGATCGTGAGTGGCTTTCGGTTTGTTTTGTTGCTGGAAGTCATGGTGTTTTTGCCCCGCTGGTGGTGGTTGGGCTACCTCTGAATTGCCCCTGGGCTACCCCTGGGCTACCTATGGGCTACCCGAGACGTCGTTTTCAATCAATCCTAATCAACTATTGGCTTTTCCATAAGTTGCTGTTTTATTCGCAAATTAAGTGACGTAACAATGATTTACAGCGATTTGCACAGACAGTATAACACCGGTTACATACGGACTGTTAATCCGTGGGTCGCTGGTTCGAGCCCAGCTGGCGGAGCCATCTCCAAGAAAAGGCTTGCATTCTTCATGGATGCGGGCCTTTTTTCTGTTCGAGGGCCGGATGAACATCCAGAAACG
>JALVNE010000045.1 GCA_027026755.1 Sedimenticola sp.
AGTTTCTCCAGGGCGGAACTCAGGTCCCGCCCGTCTATGGAGGCCCGGAAGCTGTTGAGCAGCTCGCGCAGTTCCGTATGCGCCTCGTCCACGCCATTGCGGATACGCTCCAGGTCATCCGCAACCACCTGACAGACATCATCCTGTTGCTGCAGGCTGTCTTCCATCATGCGCACCTGGAAGCGCAGGCTGGCCAAGGTCTGGGCCAGGGAATCATGCAGCTCATGGGCCAGGGCGTTACGCTCTTCGTAGATGGACAGGCGCCGCGCGTTCTCGTCCGAACGTTGCTTGGCTACGGCCACCCCCAGATGGCTGCCCACGGTCGCCAGCAGCTCCAGGATGTCTTCCCGGTCCGAAACACCGGGGCGGGCCACATAGATATCATACTGGCCCAGCACGTCGCCATGATACTCCAGGGGCACGGAAATCAGCTCCACTTCCTCCGGGGTGAACATTTTCCGGCCCAGCTGTTCCCGGCACCAGCGGCCATCGTGCTCGCAACAGATATCGCCGGGGGACAGGGGCATGCCGCACTGGCAGATTTCCAGTGGCAGCAGCTCGGCCTCCCGCTGCAGTTTGTCATCCAGGCCGATGGCGCCCACCAGGCGCATTCTGCCGCCCAGCTGCACCACCCGGGCGCTGATGGCCAGACCGTTGACCATTTCCTTGAGCACCCGCAGGAAGCGTACCAGTAGCTCGTCCAGGTCCTCCACCTGATTGATGGTAGCGGCCACGTCATAGAGTATCTTCAGGGAAGCGGTCTTCTGCGCCATGCGCGTGGTGTGCTTGGCGACCCGGCTGTCCATGTCCTCGTACAGGTCCATCAGCTCTTCACTGATGCTGTCGATATCACGCACCATGGTGGTGAACACCCCGGTATCCACATCCGGCAGGCTGGCGCCTGGCTCCCCCTGGGAAAGCCGCGCCACGGAGGTTTCCAGGGCCACCAGGGGATCGAGGACTTGGCGTTTCAGTTGAAACAGGGTAGCGCCCAATCCCACCAAAACCAGACCCACAGCGGAAACCAGCATCAGCAAGACGGTATCATCCAGTTCATGGGCAAACAGGGTTCTGAAGGTCACCCCCGCCACCAGCACCACGCCCAGACACAACAGGGACAAAGGCAGCAACAGCCGGCCGGTGCGCAATATCTGCCAGATGGAGGGAGCGGCGATTTCATCCCTGAAACCGTCATTTCTTCCGGTACTCATGGATTTTTCTCCAGGGTGGCCGTCAGGGCTTGTTTCTGCCGCCGCCGCAGTTCCTCTCCCAGGGCCCGGCCTTCCCAGCCCTGCCGGCGCAGTTCCTCTCCGCGCACCTGGCTGGTGGCCTGCCTGGCCATTTCCAGCCGGGGCAGAAAATCCGCCGCCACTTCCGGCATGCTCAGAGACAACAGCTGTTCCAGGGCCTTCCCCCGCTGCCGGAACATAGGCAGCAGGTCCAGCCAGTCATCGGCATCCCGGAAGGAACCACGCTCCAGCCTGGCCCGAAGATTCAGCCATTCCCGAAGCAGGATACTGGTGGAACGATCCAAAGCCAGCCAGGCCGACAGCTGTTCCACGGGATGTTCGGTATCCACGGCATACTGCAACAGGCCCACCAGCCGCAGGGGCAAGGCAGCATCTGCGTCCACGGCGCGAGAGAGGAACTGCCAGGGCGGCGCTTCCTGGTCTTTGCCACCATGCCCTTGCTGTGGAAGCCCACGGGCCAGCACCGGAAACAACTGCTCCAGGGCGCCGCAGGCATGCAGCACCTGGAAGAAACGCCAGGGACGGTCCGTCATCAAGGCCTTTTCCATTTCCTGGCGCACCCTGGCGCCCTGCAGATGGGCCAGCTCGCCGGAAGCCGCCATCTTCTTCATCAGCCCATGGGTGCCATGGGCCACCCGGAACCCCCAGGGCGCGAAACGGGCGGCAAAACGCGCAATGCGCAACATGCGCACAGGATCTTCCACCCAGGCCGGCGTGACATGACGCAGCAGGCCCAGATCCAGGTCCTCCCGGCCATCGAAGGGGTCGATGACATTCCCCTGCTCGTCCTCGGCCATGGCATTGATAGTGAGATCCCGCCGGGCCAGGTCTTCTTCCAGCGTCACATCCGGGCCGGTTTCCACGGAAAATCCATGGTATCCGCTGCCGGTCTTGGTCTCCCGCCGGGCCAGGGCGTATTCCTCGCCGGTATCGGGGTGCCGGAACACGGGAAAATCCCCGGGCAGCG
>JALVNE010000046.1 GCA_027026755.1 Sedimenticola sp.
GGGTGGGCAGGACGATTTCCTTGAACATGAGCTTGAAAGCATCGGCAATGGGCTGCAGCCAGCCTTTCGGCCCCACCCGGTTTGGCCCCAGGCGGATCTGCATGTAGCCGATGATCTTGCGCTCGGCATAGGTGTAATAGGCCACCAGCACCATCAGGGGGGCCATGATGACCACGATCTTGAGGATGATCTGGATCCAGACCGGCAGCCATTCATAGATTCCGATGAGAAAATCCATCATGCCTTCTCCAGTGAAACCGCGCCGAAGCCTTCACCCAGCAGTTCGCTGCCGGGCACCCCCGTGGGCATCCACACGCAGCCGCCGGGCACCCGCTCGTCCACTGCCAGGGGCAGTGTGATTTCGGCCTCGGCCTGCCTGAGCACCACGGAGTCGCCGTCCTCCAGGCCCAGGGCCTGGGCCAGGGCAGGATTCACCCGCAGGCCTGCCTTCCAGGCGTCGGGCGTGTGCTGCAGGGCCTGGGCCCGGCGCACCAGCATGTCTGTATTGTAGATGGGCGTGCCGCCGATACGCTGCAGGTCGCTGCTGCCCAGAACGGGTGCGGGGGCGTCCCCATCCGGCAGCCTGTTGTCCGGCCGGGCATCGCCCATGGCCGCCTGCAGCTCCTCGCGCACATCCGCCACGCTTTCCTGGTCGAAGCCTTCCACGTCCGCCAGGTTGCCCAGGACGCGCAGCACCTTCCAGGCGGGCCGGGCCTCGCCCACAGGACGGGCAGCGCCATTGAAGGACTGCCTGTCCCCTTGCATATTGACGAAACTGCCCGCCGTCTCCAGGAAACTGGCCACGGGCAACACCACGTCGGCCACGGCTTCCAGGCCGGGGCCCAAATGGGTGCTCAGGGCCACCACCTTGGCTTTGTCCAGCATGGTCAAGGCGGCGGCGGGATTGGCCAGGTCGGCCTCCGGCTCCAGATTCAGCAGCAGGCAGGCATCCAGGCCCTGCGTAACCATGGCGCCACAGGACAGGCCGGATCCCAGACCCAGCATGGCAGCGCCGGTGCTGTTGGCGCCTTCGCCCGTGAAGCCCAGATCCACCCCCGCCGCTTCGGCGATGTTGGCCGCCAGGCGGCGCAGCAGGGTGAAGTCGGGATGGGCCTGGGCGATACTGCCCAGCAGCACCAGTCCCTGTTCCGCATGCTTCAGGGCGTCGGCCATCTGCTCATGGGCGTCACTGGCATCGGCACTGACGCCGGCGCTATCCGCGCCCAGGGCACGGGCCAGGCCGGCCAGCTCGGCTACCATCCCGGAGGGCGCGCAGATGCGCTTGTCCGCCAGCTCGAAGTTGAAATCATAGTCCACAGGATTGATGGCCATGACCCTGCCGCCCGCCAGGGCCGCCTTTCGTACCCGGTGGTTGAGCAGGGGCTGATCCTTGCGCAGCCAGGAACCGATGAGGAGCACGGCCTGGTTGTTCTCTACCGCGGACAGGGTCTGGCCCAGCCAGGGAACCGCGGGATCGGCGGCGCGGAAGTCGCCCTGGCGCAGGCGGTAATCGATATTGTCCGAGCCCAACCCGGCAAGCAGCTTGCGGGCAAGATGCATTTCCTCCAGGGTGGCGCTGGGTGACACCAGGGCGCCCAGGCGTTCTTTGTCGGCATCCTTGAGGATGCTGGCCGCTTCCAGCAAGGCTTCCTGCCACTCGGCTTCCACCAGCTCGCCATTCTTGCGCAGCAGGGGCTTTTCCAGGCGGTCTTCGCTGTACAAAGCCTGGTAGCTGAAACGGTCCCGGTCGGACAGCCAGGTTTCGTTCACCGCCTCGTTGTCCTTGGGCACCACGCGCATCACCTGGTGATTGCGCACATGGACATGGATGTTGGAGCCCACGCCGTCGTGGGCGGCAATGCTGTCGTGAGTGGTCAGCTCCCAGGCCCGGGCCCGGTAGCGGAAAGGCTTGGAGGTCAGGGCGCCAACCGGACACAGATCGATGATATTGCCGGACAGCTCGGAGCCCACGGTGTGCTCCACATAGACGCCGATCTTCATGTGCTCGCCCCGGCCCGTGGCGCCCATTTCCCGCACCCCGGCAATCTCGTCGCCGAAGCGCACGCAGCGGGTGCAGTGGATGCAGCGGGTCATGTCCGTGGCGATGAGAGGCCCGATGTCGTCGCTCTTGACCACGCGCTTGCCTTCCACGAAGCGGGACAGGCCGCCGCCAAAGCCCATGGCCACGTCCT
>JALVNE010000047.1 GCA_027026755.1 Sedimenticola sp.
AACAGGCCATGGTCATCGGCGAAGGCAAGCCCTATCTCTCCGCCCTGATCGTGCCCAATCCCCAGGCCTTCGAAGCCCTGTGCCAGTCCCTTGGCCTGCACCCCGGCGACGAAGAAAACTACCGCAATCCCCTGGTATTGGACCAAGTGCTGCAACAGGTGCAGAAACAGCTCGCCAGCTTTCCCGGCTATGCCAGGATTCACAAGCTGGCCATACTCCATGAGCCCATGACCCCGGAAAACGGCCTGCTCACCCCCACCCTCAAGCTGCGCCGCAACCGCATCCTCATGTATTACTCGGATGAGGTGGCGGACCTGTATCGAGGTCACTGAAGCCCCATCTGCAGGGGTCGGCGTCAAATCATCCTGTGCCGTTGACGTCACGCAATATCACCCTGATTTGACTCTGACCTCTTTTCTACCACCCCTCTCCCCGGTCCTCTCCCCTGGAGGGGAGAGGGGGATTCACGGCAGGGGGCGGAGTCAAGTCATCCTGTGCCGTTGACGTTACGCAATATCACCCTGATTTGACTCTGCCCCCTTTTCTAACACCCCTCTCCCCGGCCCTCTCCCCTGGAGGGGAGAGGGGGATTCACGGCAAGGGTCGGAGTCAAATCACCCTATGCCTTTGAATTTACATAACATCACTCTGATTTGACTCCGACCCCTTATTCTTTGGAGTATTACTAATCGACGGAGCCATAGAGGCGCTGAAAACCCGCCGGGGAAAATCCTGTCATGTGCTTCTTCCCCACGGCAATGACGGGTATGGCGCTGGTGCGGTAGCGGGCGTAGCCTTTCCTGCCCTCCTCGGAAGTATCGATATCATATTCCGTGAAAGGGATGTGTTTCTGCTGGAAATAACGCCGGGCTCGTTTGCATATGCCGCACCAGGCGGCTGAGTACATTACCACCTTATTGTGCTTTATCCGCCGCACAGGCTGATGGGTTTCCAGGTCTTCCACGTAACGCCGGGCATTGTCTTTCACGTAGTCCGGCGTGGCGACCGTATTGGCCTGCACCTCCACTTCCTGGACCGGCGCCTCCACCGGCGGCCGGTCGCCAAAATGGACAGTGCCATCCTTGTCTTTCCAACTGTAGATACTCCCTGCCATGGCCAGTGACGTACCCAGCATGAGGGCGATTACCAGTATCCTTTTCATTATCGGCATTCCCGGCTTAATCGTGATTCATGCAAGAATACCCTTCGCAACGGATTCTGTCTGCGGCCAACTACGTCCAAACGACATTTCGTATGGATTTTCCCGCCACGGTGCTATAATCTTGCGCCTTCGCGTGGCTCCGCCGGACATTCGGGCGGATAAACCAGCACTCAACAACAGCAACAAGTGGTTTTATGGCAAAAGAAGACGTTATAGAAATGGAAGGCACGGTGATCGAAACCCTGCCCAACACCATGTTTCGCGTGGAACTGGACAACGGTCACGTGATCACGGCGCATATTTCCGGCAAGATGCGTAAGCACTATATCCGCATTCTCACCGGTGACAAGGTCAAGGTGGAAATGACACCCTACGACCTGAGCAAAGGCCGCATCGTCTATCGCGAACGCTGATCGCGCCGGAAGAACGTCGGCTCAGGCTTCTTCCTTCTGGTTCTCGAATTCGAACACCAGCTCTTCGTCCTTCAGACGAATCCTCACATGCCCGCCCTGGTTCAAGCTGCCGAACAGCAGTTCTTCCGCCAGGGGTTTCTTGATCTTCTCCTGAATCAGCCGCGCCATGGGGCGGGCGCCCATTTTCGGGTCATAGCCCTGCTCCGCCAGCCAGTGCCGGGCGTCCTCATCCACGCTCATGCTCACGTTTTTCTGTGACAGCAGGTTCTCAAGCTCGAACAGGAACTTGTTCACCACCTTGTTGACATGCTCCAGGGACAGGGACTGGAACTGGATGATGGCATCCAGACGGTTGCGGAATTCCGGGGTGAACAGTTTGTTGATGGCCTCCATGCCGTCGGAGCTGTGATCCTGGGAAGTAAAGCCGATGGAACGGCGGCTCATTTCCATGGCCCCGGCATTGGTGGTCATGATGATGATGACATTGCGAAAATCCGCCTTGCGGCCGTTGTTGTCCGTGAGGGTGCCATGATCCATGACCTGCAGCAGCAGGTTGAACACGTCCGGATGGGCCTTTTCGATCTCGTCCAGGAGCAGCACGGAATGAGGATGCTTGGTGATCTGCTCCGTGAGCAGGCCGCCCTGGTCGAAACCCACATAGCCCGGCGGCGCGCCAATGAGACGGGACACGGCATGGCGCTCCATATATTCGGACATGTCGAAACGGATCAGCTCCACCCCGAGAATACGCGCCAGCTGGCGGGTGACTTCAGTCTTGCCCACCCCCGTAGGCCCGGCGAAGAGGAAGGAGCCCACGGGCTTGTGTTCATCGGTAAGGCCGGAGCGGTTCATGCGAATGGCTGAAGACAAGGCGTCAATGGCCTCGTCCTGGCCATAGACCACCATCTGCAGATCCCGGGTAAGGTTGCGCAGAGCCTCGGTATCGGAGGTGGAAATCTTGCGCTCGGGAATGCGCGCGATACGCGCCACCACGGCTTCCACCTCGTCCACGCCGATTTCCGACTTGCGCTGGTCTTGTGCTGCCAGGCGGGTGGCGGCCCCAGCCTCGTCGATGACATCGATAGCCTTGTCCGGCATGTGGCGGTCGTTGATGTATTTGTCCGCCAGTTCGGCAGCGGCCTGCAGGGCATCGTCGCTGTAGGTGACGTCGTGATGATCCTCGAAGCGGCTGCGCAGGCCTTTGAGAATCTCCACGGTTTCAGAGATTTCCGGCTCCGGCACGTCGATCTTCTGGAAGCGCCGGTTCAGGGCATGGTCCTTCTCGAAGATGCCACGAAACTCCTGGTAGGTGGTGGAACCGATGCAGCGCAGCTCGCCGGAAGCCAGCATGGGCTTGATGAGATTGGAGGCATCCATGGTGCCGCCCGAGGCTGCGCCGGCGCCGATGATGGTATGAATTTCATCAATGAAAAGAATGCTTTCCGGAATTTTCTTCAATTCTTTCAAAACTGCCTTTAGGCGCTTTTCGAACTCACCCCGGTACTTGGTGCCCGCCACCAGCCCCCCCAGGTCCAGGGAAAAGATGGTGGCGTTCTGCAGCACTTCAGGGATGTCCTTGTCCACGATCTTCTTCGCCAGGCCCTCGGCGATGGCGGTCTTGCCCACCCCGGCCTCGCCCACCAGCAAAGGGTTGTTCTTGCGCCGGCGGCAAAGAATCTGCACGGCGCGCTGCACTTCGTGCTCGCGGCCGATGAGGGGGTCCACCTTGCCCTGCCGGGCCAGCTCGTTGAGGTTTACCGTCCAGGAATCCAGGGCGGACGGCTTGGCCTCGGCCTGGCCCGCGGCCTCTGTCTGCTCAACGGTATCCGCTTCGACCTCCGGTTCCCCAGAGCGACTCTTGACGACGCCATGGGACAGATAGGCAACCACGTCCAGCCGGGTGACTCCCTGCTGATTGAGGAAGTACACCGCCTGGGAATCCTTTTCACTGAAGATGGCCACCAGCACGTTGGCGCCGGTGACTTCCTTCTTGCCCGAGGCCTGGACATGGAACACGGCGCGCTGCAGCACCCGCTGGAACCCCACCGTAGGCTGAGCCTCCTGTTCCTGGCCTTCTGGCAACATCGGGCAGTTGTCCTCGATGAACTGGCGCAGGTTCTCTGCCAGCACGTCCAGATCCGCGCCACAGGCGCGCAACACGTCCACGGCGGATGGATTGCCCAACAGGGCCAGCAGCAGGTGCTCGATGGTGATGAACTCCTGGCGCTTCTGCGTGGCCCGGATGAAGGCCTGGTTCAGTACATATTCGAGTTCCTGACTCAACATGGGCCTTGGTTCTCCAATAGAATCATGCTTTCTCCATGGTACACAACAGGGGATGCTGGTTCTCCCGGGCATGTTCGGTGACCTGGGCCACCTTGGTTTCCGCGATTTCCCGGGTGAACACTCCGCAGACGCCCACCCCACGGGTATGCACATGCAACATCACTTGCGTGGCCTTCTCCTCACTCATGTGGAAGTAGCGGGTGAGGATTTCAACCACGAAGTCCATGGGGGTGTAGTCGTCATTGAGCAGCAGCACCTTGTACAGGGGCGGCTTCTTCAACTTTGGACGGCTTTCCTCTGTCGCAAGTTCCCCGTTGTCGTGATTAACAGGCTGTTGAAAAACACCATTTTTCGACAGCCTGTGTGTGGCACAAGGATGTGCCACCCTTTTCGATGGCTGTAAGCCATTGAAAATGGAGGAAGCGGGAAACCGCGTTTTCCGCTTCCATGGTTCAAAAAGTCCATGGAGGGACTTTTTCAACATCCTGTTAATCCGTTCTTCACTCATGTGCTTTCTCGTTGTCGGTTCAGGTTCCTGTATTCACGCAATTCCAGATTAACTTCCACAATGCGGACGGCAACACCCCGAATCGTGGAAAATTCCCTCTCCCCCGGGGGGGGGGAGAGGGTTAGGGTGAGGGGGATATTCCCATATGTTCCCCCTCCCCAACCCTCCCCCGCACGCGGGGGAGGGAGCCATACCGTGCGTTCAGCTTCCTACCCACAAACGGGCATTGCGGAACAGGCGCATCCAGGGGCCATCCTCGCTCCAGTCGTCCGGATGCCAGGAATTCTGCACCGTGCGTATGACCCGCTCCGGATGGGGCATCATGATGGTCACCCGGCCATCGTCGGAGGTCAGTCCGGTGACGCCGCCGGGAGAACCGTTGGGATTGGCCGGATAGCGTTCGGCAACATTGCCGCGGTTGTCCACGAAACGCAGGCTCACTCCCCTGTCCGGACGGGCATCGCCCCGGTATTCCGCCCTGCCCTCGCCATGGGCCACGGCAATGGGCATGCGCGAGCCTTGCATGCCCTGCAGCAGGATGGAAGGCGAGTCCAGCACTTCCACCATGGCCACCCGGGCCTCGAACTGCTCCGAGCGGTTGCGCACGAAATGGGGCCAGTGGGCGGCGCCTGGAATCAGCTCCTTGAGGTTGGACAGCATCTGGCAGCCGTTGCAGACGCCCAGGCTGAAAGTATCCTCACGCTCGAAGAAGGCCTGGAACTGGTCCCGGGCACGACTGTTGAACAGGATGGACTTGGCCCAGCCCTCGCCCGCGCCCAGCACATCACCATAGCTGAAGCCGCCACAGGCCACCAGGCCCTGGAAGGCGTCCAGGGTCTGCCGCCCGCTCAGAATGTCCGACATGTGCACATCCACGCATTCGAAGCCCGCCTTGTGGAAAGCATAGGCCATTTCCTGCTGACCGTTCACCCCCTGCTCGCGCAGGATGGCCATTTTCGGACGGCTGATTTCCAGGAAGGGTGCGGCGACGTCCTCCTCGGGATCGAAACTCAGGCTGGCGCCCAGACCGGGATCGGCGTCATCGGCCAGGGCCTCGTATTCCTCCCGGGCGCAGTCGGGATTGTCGCGCAGGGACTGCATGTGGAAGGTGGTTTCAGACCAGATCTGCTGCAGTTCGCCCCGGCCACGCCGCAGGATCACCTGGTCACCCCGGCGAACGATGAGGGTCTGGTCATCACGCAGGCTACCCAGCACATGGCTGTGATGACCCAGGCCTGCATCCTCCAGAGCCTTGAACACATCATCGCAGTCGCAGTGAGGCACCTGCAGCACCAGGCCCAGCTCCTCGCTGAACAGGGCGGCCAGATCATCATCACCCAGCTCGTCGATGTTCACCTCCAGGCCGCAATGGCCGGCAAAGGCCATCTCCACCAGGGTGACGATGAGCCCGCCGTCGGAACGGTCATGGGCGGCCAGAATCAGGCCCTCGGCATTGAGTTCCTGCACCACGGCGAAGCACCGCTTGAGCATGTCCGGATCGTCCAGATCCGGCCCGGCATGACCCAGCTGCTGATACACCTGAGCCAGGGCCGAGGCCCCCAGACGGTTGGCGCCTTTGCCCAGGTCGATGAGAATCAGGTCGGTATCGCCCCTGTCCGTGCGCAACTGGGGCGTGAGCACCCCCTTGACGTCGGTCACCAGCGCGAAGGCGCTGATGATCAGGGACAGGGGAGCGGCCATCTCCCGCTGCTCACCGTCCTGCTGCCACACGGTCTTCATGGACATGGAATCCTTGCCCACGGGAATGGCGATGCCCAGGCGGGGACAAAGCTCCATGCCCACGGCGCGCACGGTATCGAACAGGCGGGCATCCTCGTCCTGATAACCCGCGGCAGCCATCCAGTTGGCGGACAGCTTGATGTCCTCCAGCTCGGCGATGGGCGCGGCCATGATATTGGTGATGGCTTCGCCGATGGCCATGCGCCCGGACGCCGGCGCGTCCAGCAGGGCCAGGGGGGTGCGCTCGCCGATGGCCATGGCCTCCCCGGCATCCCCCTCGTAGTCGGCGATGGTCACCGCCACGTCGGCCACGGGCACCTGCCAGGGCCCGACCATCTGGTCCCTGGCCACCATGCCGGTGATGCTGCGGTCGCCAATGGTGATGAGGAAGGTCTTGCTCGCCACCGTGGGCAGGCGCAGCACCCGCTCCAGGGCTTCATCCGGGCTTATCCCGTCGAAGACCAATTCCGGCCGGTGGAAGCTCTGGTGACGGGTCTCGCGCACCATCTTCGGCGGCTTGCCGAACAGCAGGGGCATGGGCATGTCGATGGGATTGTTTTCGAAATGGGCATCACCCAGGAGCAGGTGCTCTTCGTCCACCGCCTCGCCAACGACAGCGTAGGGGCAGCGCTCGCGCTCGCAGATGGCCTCGAACTCCTCCAGGCGGCTGGCATCTATGGCCAGCACATAGCGTTCCTGGGATTCGTTGCACCAGATTTCCATGGGCGACATGCCCGGATCGTCACAGGGGATGGTGCGCAGTTCGAAACGCCCACCCAGTCCGGCGTCATGGACCAGCTCCGGCAGGGCATTGGACAGGCCGCCAGCGCCCACGTCGTGGATGAACAGGATGGGGCTGTCCTCACCCCGGGCGCAACAGCGGTCGATGACCTCCTGGCAGCGGCGCTCCATCTCGGGATTGGCGCGCTGCACCGAAGCAAAATCCAGATCTTCCGCCGACGCGCCAGAGGCCATGGACGAGGCCGCCCCCCCGCCCAGGCCAATGAGCATGGCCGGGCCGCCCAGCACCACCAGGGGCGAGCCCGCGGGGAAGCTGTTTTTCTCCACATGTTCCTCGCGGATGTTGCCCAGACCACCGGCCAGCATGATGGGCTTGTGATAGCCGCGCAGTTCCTCGCCTGCCGGTCCGGGTACTTTCGCCTCGTAACTGCGGAAATACCCGCACAGGTTGGGACGGCCGAACTCGTTGTTGAAGGCTGCCGCGCCTATGGGGCCTTCCAGCATGATGTCCAGGGCCGAGACGATGCGCCCGGGCTTGCCGAAATCCTGCTCCCAGGGTTGCAGGGCATGGGGAATGCGCAAATTGGACACGGAGAAGCCGCACAGCCCCGCCTTGGGCTTGGAGCCCCGCCCGGTGGCACCCTCGTCCCGGATCTCACCGCCAGAGCCTGTGGCCGCGCCAGGGTCGGGGGAGATGGCCGTGGGGTGGTTGTGAGTCTCCACCTTCATGAGGATATGCACCGGCTCGCAATGCGTCTCGTAGATGCCCGTCTCGTCCGCCGGGAAGAAGCGGTACCCCTCGGTACCGCGCATCACCGCCGCGTTGTCCTTGTAGGCGGACAGCACATTGTCCGGGGACTGCTCGGTGGTGTTGCGGATCATCTGGAACAGGGTCTTGTCCTGGAGCTTGCCGTCGATGATCCAGTCCGCGTTGAAAATCTTGTGGCGGCAATGCTCGGAGTTGGCCTGGGCGAACATCATCAGTTCCACGTCCGTGGGATTGCGCGCCAGGGCGATGAAGCTTTCCACCAGGTAGTCGATCTCATCGTCGGACAGGGCCAGGCCCAGCTCGCTGTTGGCCTTCACCAGGGCGTCGCGGCCGCCGTTGAGTATGTCAACCAGGGTCATGGGCCGGGGATCGGCGTGCAGAAACAGGGCCTCGGCGTCATCCAGATCGTAAAACACGGCCTCGGTCATACGGTCGTGAAGCAGCGCCGCCGCGCGATCCAGCTCCCCGTCATCCAGTTCGCTTTCGAGCCAGTACACCACACCCCGCTCGATGCGCTCGATGTTGCTCAGACCGCAGTTGTGAGCGATATCCGTGGCCTTGGACGACCAGGGGGAGATGGTGCCGGGGCGGGGCGTGACCAGCAGCAGCCTGCCCCTGGGCTCATGGCTGGCCAGGGCCGGACCGTAACGCAGCAGGCGGTCCAGTACCTGCTGCTCCTCGCCGGTGAGTTCCTCAAACAATTCAACGAGATGGATAAATTCCGCGTAAAGCGAAACCGGCTTGCCCAGCTCCTCGGCAAGTCTTCTCGTGAGCTTTTCCAGACGGAAATCGGAATACGCCGGCGCGCCGCGCAACTTGAGCATTTCTGGCCCTCGGTTAATGTGGAAATACCCCCTCTCCCTAACCCTCTCCCCCAAGGGGGAGAGGGGATTTTTCCATGATCCGGGGTGTGGAATACCCACGCCTCATGAAAGTTAAGAGAGAGATAGGATCAGCAACGGTAATGATACCCTGAATCCGTATATTACGGATAACCGGGAAAGGGGATTTTCCAGCCCTGGTCAGCTGGCGATCTTTCTCAACACATGGGCGGCGGCAGCCATGCCGAAAGTGGCCGTTACCGGGGTGCAGGAACCAAAGCCACCACAATTCAGGGCGCCGCCGGCTGTCCCTTCACAGGCCTGTGGCGCCTCCAGGTGCCGCGCCAGGGGTTCATCAGACCATACGGCGGGCACGCCAAAACTGCGCCTGGGATTGCGGGAAAAGCCATGCCGCTGGCGCAGCTCCCGGCGAACCCTGGCCAGCAGGGGATCCTGCTCGGTGCGGCTCAAATCCGACACCCGCACCCGGGTGGGATCCAGCTGTCCCCCTGCCCCGCCGACGGTGACCAGGGGAATACGTTGGCGCCTGCAATGACGCACGATGGCCACCTTGACCCGGAAGCTGTCGATACAGTCGATGACATGGTCGAATTGCTGACCCAGCAATCCGGCCACGTTGTCCGTGGTGACGAAGTCATCCACCAGATGACAATGCGCGGCAGGATTGATATCCGCCACCCGCCCGGCCATCACTTCGATCTTGGCCGCCCCCAGGGTGGAATCCAGGGCGGGGAGCTGGCGGTTGATGTTGGATTCGGCCAGATGGTCCATGTCGATGAGCGTCAGTTCACCGACAGCGCTGCGCGCCAGGGCCTCCACCACCCAGGAGCCCACGCCACCGATGCCGATGACGCACACATGGGCGCGGGCAAAGCGCTCCAGGGCCGTCTGCCCATAAAGACGCGCCATGCCGCCGAATCTGCGCTGAAAGTCCACTGTTCCTGTTATAATATGCTGTTTTTCTAATGTAATTTGACATTATATCCAAGATGAACGTCATACGACTGACCGAATACAGCCACGGCTCCGGCTGCGGCTGCAAGATCGCCCCCAAACTGCTGGATGAAATCCTCCAGGGCAGCGTGAACATGCTGCCCGACCCGCGCCTGCTGGTGGGAAACCAGAGCCGGGACGACGCGGCGGTCTATGACCTGGGCGACGGCCGTTCCGTGGTGTCCACCACGGACTTCTTCATGCCCATCGTGGACGATCCTTTCGAATTTGGCCGCATCGCCGCCACCAACGCCATCAGCGACATCTACGCCATGGGCGGTCGGCCCCTGATGGCCATCGCCATCTTCGGCTGGCCCATCGACAAGCTCAGCGCCGAAGTGGGTCAGCAGGTGGTGGACGGGGGTCGCCAGACTTGCAAGGACGCCGGCATTCCCCTGGCCGGGGGCCATTCCATCGACTCGCCCGAGCCCATCTTCGGCCTGGCGGTCACGGGACTGGTGGACAATGACAAGCTCAAGCGCAACGACCAGGCCCGGCCCGGCTGCCGCCTGTACCTGACCAAGCCCATTGGCATCGGCATTCTCACCACGGCCCAGAAACAGAAAAAACTGGCGCCGGAGCACAGCCGCATCGCCCCGGACACCATGTGCCAATTGAACAGCATAGGCGCGGAGCTGGCCACCCTGCCCGGCGTCACCGCCATGACCGACGTGACCGGCTTCGGCCTGGCCGGGCATCTGCTGGAGATCTGCCGCGGCAGCAACCTGGCCGCCCGGGTGGAATTCAACCAGGTGCCCCTGCTGCCTCATGTGGAAGACTACCTGGCCATGGGCTGCTCCCCCGGCGGCGCAAGACGCAATTTCGAAAGCTACGGCGAACATATTGCGCCTTTGGATGAACGGCAACAGGAGATCCTCTGCGACCCCCAGACATCCGGCGGCCTGCTGGTGGCGGTGACCCCGGAAAGCGAAGCTGAATTTCTGGCACTCACCCGAAAGGCCGGGCTGGAGCTGTCGCCCCTGGGCTCCCTGCATGAAAAGACAGCCAGCCATTTCATCGAGATTGTCTGATGGAACTGCCGGAAATCAGCGATTTCAGGGAACTGTTTCTCAACGATGCCCCCCTGCTGGACGTACGCGCCCCAGTGGAATTTGCCGACGGCGCCTTCCCCACGGCACGGAATCTTCCCCTGCTGGAAGATGAAGAACGCCATCTCATCGGCATACGCTACAAGGAAGCCGGACAGGAAGCCGCCGTGGAACTGGGCCAGAAGCTCATCGAGGGCCAAGCCAAAGAGGAACGCATTGCGGCCTGGAAAACCTTCGTGGAGCAGCATCCGAAAGGCGTGCTCTACTGTTTTCGTGGTGGAATGCGTTCCAAGATTTCTCAACAATGGATATACGAAGCCACGGGCATCGCCTATCCACGCATCAAGGGCGGTTACAAGGCCCTGCGCAATTTCCTGTTGAACGAGATCAGGACAGCCTGCGAAAAGATACAACCGGTCATCCTCGGTGGCCGCACCGGGGCCGGCAAAACCATCGTCATCAAACAGCTGGAAAACAGCATAGACCTGGAAGGGCTGGCCTGGCACCGGGGCTCTGCCTTTGGCCGTCATGCCACACCTCAACCCACGCAGATCGATTTTGAAAACCGCCTGGCCATCGCCCTGATGAAACACAGAGCCTCACCCCATGCCCACCTGGTGCTGGAAGATGAAAGCAAGGCCGTGGGCTCCCGCCATCTTCCACCGGAACTGTATGAACGCATGAGCCGCAGTCCGCTGGTCATTCTCGATGTATCCCTGGAAGAACGCATACACAATTCCATCGAGGAATATGTCACAGAAGCCCTGCAGGAATACCAAACCTTATATGGTGAAGAATCCGGTTTCGAAAAATGGGCGCAATACGCCACGGACAGTTTGAAGCGGATACAGAAACGCCTGGGCGGCGTCCGTTACAGGGAGATGAACGATAAGCTGCAACATGCCATTACCCAGCTACAGAAAACCGGCCGGCCTGATGCCCATGCCGACTGGATATCACAGTTGCTGACAGACTATTACGATCCCATGTACGACTACCAGCTGGCCAACAAGACAGATCGCATTATCCATTCCGGGAACATGGAGGAAGTGAAGGTATTTCTGCGGGATTTTCACCAATAATCAAAGTTTCCCCATTGACCCCAGAACTCATTCAACGCCACATCGGCGCATCATCCTATATAACAGGAGCCAGATACCTATTGGCAATCCCCCAACAAGTCATTAGCCCAGGTCTTTCCTGAAATATATTTATTGATTAACGGTTGGTTATACATTATATTTCGCACGTCTACATCCAAATGAAAGGACTCATGCTGATGTGATGTATTTCGTCTTTTGATATTTTAACGAGGAATAACATGGCCAAGAAAAAAGTATCTGCACGTAACAAGCAGGTTGATTCATTGTCTTCCGCTGAACTGTACAGACTGGCAAAGAAACGCGAGCAGGAAGAAATGAAGAAGACGCTGGAAGCCAACAAGGAAAAACTGAAGGAATTACGCATCAAGCGCCGCGAAATGGTTGCGGCACATCGCAAGGAACTGGCAAAGATCGACCGGGAAATCTCCCGTCTTGGTGGAAAGACCACCAGTGGAAAACGGGGTGGAGCCCGTGGCAGCATCACGGACGCGGTGGTCAAGATCATCAGCGATGCCGGCCAGATCTCTACTGCCGACCTGAAAGCCGCACTGAAGAAAAAAGGCGTGGTAGTGGGCAATCTGTCCCAGACTCTCGCCTACCTGAAGCGCCAGGGTCGCGTGACTTCACCCGCCAGGGCCGTCTACAAGCTGGCCAAGTAATTGCCAATGGCCGGAATCTGAGTCGCACAGGTTCCGGCCACTGCCTTTCAGGCACCAAGCAGCGCGCCTGTCACCGCCTGCCCCAGGCTGATTCCTCCATCATTCACCGGCAGTTTTTCCGGTATCAGAACCTTCAAGCCTTCTTTTTCAAGCTGCTGACTCACCGCTTCCAGCAACAGCCGATTCTGGAACACCCCACCCGACAACACCACGGAATCCAGTCCATTGCCGCGGCAGAGGGCAACGGCCATCCCTGCCACGGCATCCGCCAGCCCGCGGTGAAAGCGCGCAGCCATCACGGCCACATCAACACCTTGCTTCAGGTCGTCCAGCAGGGCCAGCCACATGGTGGTCCAAACCAATTCCGTGCCTTTTCTTTCCACAGGATACCCGGGAAGCTCCTCCCTGACAGATTCAGCCAGTGCTTCCAGCTTCATGGCGGCCTGACCTTCAAAACTGACACCATCCCTGTCGATGCCCAGTGCGCCCGCCACGGCGTCGAACAGTCTTCCCGCGGATGAGGCCAAGGGACTGTTGATTCCCTGATCCAGCATGCGCTCCAGGGTTTGCAGCGGCTTCTGCTGAAGATAATCCAGCAGCTCCAGCTTCCCGTATCGCGCTTGCAGCCGCGCCCATCCCAGACTGGCATGCAGGTGCGCAAAGGTATTGCGCCAGGGCTCCCGCGCCGCCCTGGCGCCCCCTGGCATGGCCACGGGCCGGAAACGGGCCAGCCGCTCATAGCCCCGGTAGTCCGCTTGCAGAAACTCACCGCCCCACAGGTTTCGGTCACTGCCATATCCCAGGCCATCCAGAACCACGGCAAGCACCGCTTCCCCGTTCACCGCTTTTTCTTTCTCCGCAAGACAGGCCGTGGCATGGGCATGATGGTGCTGAACCTCGATACAGGGAAGTCCCTGCTCCGCTGCAAGACGCCGGCCCCACTGGGTGGAGAGATAGTCAGGGTGGGCATCCACGACGATTATTTCAGGAGAAAAATCGTATAGCGCGGCATAATGGCTCAGCATCCGGCGGTATTCGGAAAAGGTCGTTGCGTCTTCCAGGTCACCGATGTGCTGGGAGATCACCGCCTTGCCATCCATCAGCAGGCAGAAACTGTTCTTCAGCTCCCCTCCCATGGCGAGCACTCGGGGAACGTCGTCGAAGCCTTTCGGCAGCACCAGAGGCGAAGGCGCGAATCCCCGGGCGCGGCGCAGGGTGCGCAGGCCGCCGGCCATTACCCGCTGCACGGAATCATCCAGGCGGGTGACGATTTCCCGGTCATGAAGGAGAAAGGCGTCGGCAATCCTGGAAAGCCGTTCCCTGGCTTCCCGGTTGCCCGTGCACTGGGGCTCATCGACGCGGTTTCCCGAAGTCATCACCACAGGCCGGTCCATCTGCGCCAGAAGCAGGTGATGCAATGGCGTGTAGGGCAGCATGAATCCCAGGGTATTCTGTCCGGGCGCCACGGATTCCGCCAGGCGCCCTCCCCGCGCCGGAAAGATCACTATGGGCGCGGCCGGGGAGCGCAGGGCTGCTTCTCCGGCGGCATCGACCTCGGCGTACTCACGGATCATGGCGACATCCCGGGCCATGAGGGCAAAGGCCTTGTGATGGCGGAACTTGCGGGCGCGCAGACGGTGTACGCTCTGTTCATTGCCGGCGTCACAGGCCAGGTGAATGCCGCCAATCCCCTTGACCGCAACGATACGGCCTTCCCTGAGCAGCCTGGCGGCATCCTCTATGGCATCTTTCCCTACGGTCTGGTTCAGAACCTCGTCCCCGCCTTCCAGCCAGACCCTTGGCCCGCATTCCGGGCAGGCATTGGGCTGGGCGTGAAATCTTCTGTTGGAAGGGTCGCCGTACTCCTGTGCGCACTGCCGGCACATGGGAAAGGCCGCCATGCTGGTGTTCGCCCTGTCATAGGGAATGCCACGCACAATGGAAAGACGGGGGCCGCAATGGGTGCAGTTGGTGAAGGGATAACGGTAGCGCCGGTTTTCCGGGTCGAAGATCTCCGCGATGCAGGCTACACAGGTGGCGGCATCCGCCGCGATGCCCGTGTGAACCTCGCCTGGGCGACTGGACCGGATATGAAAGCCGGCGGGCGGCGCCTTGGCTCCGCTGTCCAGCGGGCGTATCTCCAGCGCTTCCACGACGGCCAGGGGCGGCGCCTGCTGGCGCAGGGTACGGGTAAAATCTTCCATGGCGGCAGCCTCGCCCCAGGCTTCGATCACCACACCGCGGGCATCGTTCCATACCCTGCCACGCAAGCCGTGGTGGCTGGCCAGCTGCCATACCCAGGGCCGGTAGCCCACGCCCTGAACCACACCCCGCACCCTGATGCGAATGCCGGCAGGCTGGCTGCTCATCTAGCAGATTCTCGGCAGCTGCTCGCCGGCCAGCCAGTCCACTACCCGGTTGCCGCCAAAGCGGGTCCGCATCTGCACCAGGCAGGCATCATCGGCAACCACTTCACCAATGATGGCGGCCTTTTCCCCCAGGGGGTGCCGGCGCATCACGCCCAGCAGTTGCTCCGCATCCCCGGCATCACAGATGCACACCAACTTGCCTTCGTTGGCCACATAGAGAGGATCCAGACCCAGCAGTTCGCAGGCGCCCTGGACCTGCTCTTCCACGGGAATGGCCGCTTCCACCAGCTGCATGCCCACTGACGATTGCTGCGCCAGCTCGTTGAGGGTGGTGGCCAGACCGCCCCGGGTCGGATCACGCAGGCAGTGTATGCCGGGAACCGCGGCCACCATGTCCGCCACCAGGGTGTGCAATGCCGCGGAATCGGACTCTATGGTGGTGTCGAAGGCCAGCCCTTCCCGGCTGGACATGATGGCCACGCCATGATTGCCCAGACTGCCGCTGACCAGTATGGCATCACCAGGACGGGCGCGGTCAGCGGATATGTCCACCCCGGCCGGCACCTTGCCCACGCCAGTGGTGGTGATGAAGATGCCATCCCCCTTGCCGCGCTCCACGACCTTGGTGTCGCCGGTGACCACCGGCACCCCGGCCTGGTCCGCTGCTGCCGCCATGCTGGTCACTATGCGTTCCAGATCCTTCAGGGGGAAACCTTCTTCCAGGATGAAGGCGGCACTGAGATACAGGGGATGGGCGCCGGACATGGCCACATCGTTGATGGTGCCGTGAACGGACAGGGAGCCGATGTCCCCGCCGGGAAAGAACAGAGGCGAAATGACGTGAGCATCGGTGCTCATCACCATGCGTCCCGGCGCCACCTCGAAAGCCGCCTGGTCATTTCCCCTGGCCAGCCACTGGTTGTCGAACCGGGCCAGGAACAGCTCCTCGACGAGCTGCGCCATGGCGCGTCCACCGCTGCCATGGGTCATGTCCACGCTGCCGTCGCGAAGGTTCAGGCGCTGCCCGAATTTTCGCCTCATGTACCTGCCCTCACTGCATCCGGCTGCCGCGAACGTCCGTAGCTCCAGTAGGCGGCACAGGCCCCTTCGGAGGAAACCATGCAGGCCCCCATGGGATTCTCTGGCGTGCACACCGTACCGAACAGCCGGCAATCCGTGGGACGCAACTGGCCGCGCAGAATGGCGGGGCATTCACAGCCCTGCACTTCCCGCGCGGGCAGCGAAGGCAGATCGAAACGCTGCTCTGCATCGAGATCGGCATATTCGTCCCTGATGCGCAGGGCGCTGCGGGGGATGCTGCCCAGCCCCCGCCATTCGAAGGATGCCCGCAGCGTCATGGTGCGGTTCATCAGTGCCTGGGCCTTGAGATTGCCTTCCCGGGTCACCGCCCGCGTGTACTCGTTCTCCACCTCGGCCCGGCCCTGGTTGAGCTGGCGCAACAGCATCAGCGCCGACTGCATGATGTCCAGGGGCTCGAAGCCGGCGATGACCACGGGCCTGCCATGATCCCTGGCGAAAGGCTCGTAGGCGCGACTGCCGATGATGGTGCTGACATGGGAAGGACCGAGAAAACCGTCGATAGCTACTTCTTCATCAGCAGACGAATCGAGAATGGCCTGCATGGCCGGCGGCGTGAGCACGTGATTGCAGAACACGGAAAAGTTCGTAAGCCCCGCGGCCCTGGCCTGTTCCATGGCGACGGCAGTGGGCGGGGTGGTGGTTTCGAAACCAATGGCAAAAAAGACCACTTCCCTGTCCGGGTTCTCCCGGGCGATCCGCAAAGCATCCATGGTGGAATAGACCATGCGGACATCGCTTCCCTGCGCCCTGGCCTTGAGCAGGCTGTCACGGCCGCTGGCAGGCACCCTGAGCATGTCGCCATAGCTGCAGAGAATGACGCCCTCTTTTCTTGCCAGGGCAATGGCCATGTCGATACGGCTCACGGGCAGCACGCATACGGGGCAGCCCGGCCCGTGCACGAACTGCAGATTGTCCGGCATCAGATCCTGCACCCCGTAGCGGAAGATGGCGTGAGTGTGTCCGCCGCAGAACTCCATGAGGCGGTACTGCCTGCCAGTATCAGCTTCGCGCCGGATGGCATCCGCCAGCCTGCGGGCAAGACCGCTGTCACGGAACTCATCCACGTACTTCATGATCCCGCGCTCCTGCCCAGGCCGGCCTGCCCGATGAGTGCCAGCGTCCTTTGCGCTTCATCCGGGTCGATACGGCTCAGGGCATAGCCCACATGAACCAGCAGGTAGTCACCTGGTTCCACACCATCCACCAGGGCCAGGGACACCTCCCGGCGCACCCCGCCCAGGGAAACCACGGCCAGGTCTTCTCCCGCGTCAATCTCGACCACACAGGCCGGCACGGCCAGGCACATGATTCAGAGGCCCAGGGCCGCCAGTTGCCGGCTGGCCTCCAGCCAGCGGTACCAGGTATCCATCCCCTCGCCCGTGGTGGCGGAAACCTGTATGGCCTTGATGGAAGGATTGACGCGCCTTGCGTATTCGATACAGCGAGCCACGTCGAATTCCACATAAGGCAGAAGATCGATCTTGTTGAGCAGCAGGAGATCCGACGCATGGAACATGTCCGGATACTTCAGGGGTTTATCGTCACCCTCGGTGACGGAGAGAATGGCCACCTTGTGGGCTTCCCCCAGATCGAAGGCCGCTGGACAGACCAGGTTTCCGACATTCTCTATGAACAGCACACAGCCATTCTCCGGCGCCAGGGAATCCAGCGCATGCCCCACCATGTGCGCATCCAGGTGACATCCCTTGCCGGTATTGATCTGTACGGCCGGCACGCCGGTTTCGCGGATACGCTGGGCATCGTGGCTGGTCTGCTGGTCACCTTCGATGACGGCAAGCGACAGCCTGTCTCCCAGATCATCGATGGTGCGAGTGAGAATCGTCGTCTTGCCAGAGCCCGGACTGGACACCAGGTTGAGCGCCAGCATCCCCCGCTCGGCAAACCAGCGTCTGTTGGCAGCCGCATATTTGTTGTTCTGACCGAGGATGTCCTCCTCGATCTGGACCATGCGCGCCTGACTGAGGCCCGGCGCATGAGCATGTGCCGGTCCTCCTCCGTGATCGTGGGTGTGTCCCTGATGATGCTCATGCTCATGAGCCTCGATGACGGTTTCTCCTTCTCCACAGCCACATACAGTACACATCGGGCGATCTCCTGTTCATCTGTCATAGTGCGGATTTCGCCAGGACAGGCTACATACTGCCACCTCCCTGCCAGAAACCCTATGCCTGATTTAATAGTACACCAAGGACGGCGCATACAGGCCACTTCCGGAGGGCCGTGCCGATACCGGCGTCCACTTGCGCCCATGGTGGATTCCCGTGTATAGTTCGCCCTCGCAACAGGCGCGTAGCTCAGCTGGTTAGAGCACCACCTTGACATGGTGGGGGTCGGCGGTTCGATTCCGTTCGCGCCTACCAGATAAAACAAGCACTTACGGGTTTCCCATAAGTGCTTTTTTATTTGCTGGAAACTGAATTGTGCAGCGTATGGACGGGATCGGAGTCAGCGGGGTGATGGTGGGCGGATTTGATGGTTCGGAATTACATGCTTCCCCGTCTTGCAATAGCTCCGGGATGATTTGACTTCGATAAAGATAACACTTGCCAAATGCCCCATTCTGAGTAGAATATGCGTCGTCAGTTGCGGGGTGGAGCAGTCTGGCAGCTCGTCGGGCTCATAACCCGAAGGTCGTAGGTTCGAATCCTGCCCCCGCTACCAAATTTTTCCAAGAAAACTCAATCACTTAGCGGTGGTTGAGTTTTTTTGTGTCTGGCTGCTTTTGGCCGTTGGCCCATCGTTGGCCCACATTTGGCCCAAGCTTAGCCCATATCAGTTTTTGCTAATATTCCCGCAAAGCCATTTTTGACCTTCAGGCGACGCCAGGCCATGCACATGCCCTGTTTGGTGAACCTTACGGTCAAACCCGAAAAATGACCTTCAGGCTAACAAGGCCGTTGGCCCCAATACTTTACTGCCTCGGAATGCCCCTATTCCCCGTTGGCCCACCGTTGGCCCAAAATATTTCCCCCCAATTTCCCTCAAAATGACCGTCAGGCCACTTTGGTCGTCCCGATTGAGACCGATCCCTTTCAACTGAAAACGACCAGGGAAAAAAGGCCGGGGCATTTCGCGTTACTCGGCCTCTTCTGGCACATATTCGAACAAATCCCCAACCTCGCATTCGAACAAAGCACAGAGCTTGTCCATGGTTTCCAGGTCCACTCGACTGGCGGTCTCCTTATATAAGAGCGTAATCGTGTTGCGGTGCAACCCGGTCTCTCTTGCCACATCGATGACTTTCAATTTGCGTTCGCCCATCAGGCGGGAAAGGTGGCATCGAATCATGA
>JALVNE010000048.1 GCA_027026755.1 Sedimenticola sp.
TGGCCCAACAGAATCCGGTCCCACAGATTACCCAATGCCCCACCCAGAATCAGCGCCAGGGCGATGGCGAGCCATCGTTCCGAGGCATCCAGCCGCCACATCCACCAGACGATGCCCGCGCTCACCACGCTGGAAAGGAGAGCAAAAAACCAGCGCTGCCAGCCGCCGGCATCGTGCAGGAAGCTGAAGGCGGCGCCGGTATTGTAGGCCAGCATCAGGTTGAATCCGGGAACCACTGCTACCGGATCGTGCAGTTGCAGGTAGTGCTCGGCCAGCTGTTTGGTAAGCTGATCCAGTACCAGCACGGCCAGCGACAGCCAAAGCCATTTCAGCATCAGGCGAACTCCCGCCGTTCGCCCTCACCGGCGACATTTGCCACACAGCGCCCGCACAGCTCGGGGTGTTCAGGATGGCGGCCCACATCCTCCCGATGATGCCAGCAGCGGACACACTTGGGATAGACAGAGGGGGCCGCGGCGATCCACAGCTCGTCCCCCGAAGGAAGCGTGTAGTGGATGGCGTCGTCCGGCGGAGTCTCCAGGCGGTGGATACGGGCAGCGGAGGTAATCAGGACAAAGTGCAGCTCATCGCCAAACGGCTCGAGCAGATCGAAGATCTCCCGCCCGCAGTGAAGATCCACCTCGGCATCCAGGGAGGAGCCGATGCCACCCGCCACGCGCAGCCGTTCCAGCTCCTTGGAGACCGCGTCACGCACCGCCATCACCTGCTCCCACCAGGCCAGATCCATCCGCTCCTCCTCCGGCAGCGGCGGCAGTTGGTACCAGGTCTGGAGGAATACCGACGCCTCCCGCTGGCCCGGCAGATGGTCCCGGATCTCTTCTGCGGTAAAACTCAGGATCGGCGCCAGCCAGCGGGTCATGGCTTCGGCGACGTGGTACATGGCGCTCTGGGCGGAACGGCGCGCGATGCTGTTCTCCTGGGTGGTGTACTGACGATCCTTGATCACATCCAGATAGAAGCTGCCCAGATCCACCGAGCAGAAGTTGTGGATCTTCTGGTAGATGCGGTGAAACTCGTAGCTGTCATAGGCGGCGGTGATCTCCTCCTGCAACTGCCGGGTACGCGCCACCAGCCAGCGGTCCAGCGCCAGCATGTTGCCCGCTCCCAACAGGTGCAGGTCCGGGTCGAAACCGTGCAGGTTGGCCAGCAGGAACCGGGCGGTGTTGCGGATGCGGCGGTAGGCGTCGCTGGTGCGTTTCAGGATCTCGTCGGAGACGGTCATCTCGCCGCTGTAGTCGGTGGCCGCCACCCACAGCCGCAGAATGTCGGCCCCCAGGCTGTTCACCACCTTCTGTGGCGCCACCACGTTGCCCTTCGACTTGGACATCTTCTGCCCCCGGGCATCCACCGTGAAGCCGTGGGTCAGCACCCCCCGGTAGGGAGCCACGTCACGCATCGCCACCGAAGTGAGCAGGGAGGACTGGAACCAGCCGCGATGCTGGTCGGAGCCCTCCAGATAGAGATCCGCCGCGGGAAATTCAGCCAACCCCTCACGCCGCTCCAGCACAGCATAGTGGGAAACACCGGAGTCGAACCAGACATCCAGGGTGTCGGTCACCTTCTGGTACTGCTCCGCCTCGCTGCCCAGCAATTCGGCGGGATCCAGCTCGAACCAGGCGTCGATCCCCTGCTGCTCCACGCGCTGCGCCACCTGTTCGATCAGCCGCCCGGTATCGGGATGCAGCGCGCCGCTCTGCCGGTGCACGAACAGCGCAATCGGAACCCCCCAGGTACGCTGGCGCGAGATGCACCAGTCGGGGCGGTTACGCACCATCCCCTCGATGCGCGCCTCGCCCCAGCCAGGGGTCCAGCGGGTCTGCCCGATGGCGCGCAGGGCCGCCTCGCGCAGGCCGTTCTGCTCCATGCTGATGAACCATTGCGGCGTGGCGCGGAAGATGATCGGTGTCTTGTGGCGCCAGCAGTGGGGATAGCTGTGGGTGATCTCCTCCTCGTGCACCAGCCTGCCGTTGACCCGCAGCAGCTCGACGATACGATCGTTGGCCTTGAGCACGAACTCACCGGCGAAAAATTCGGTATCCGGCAGGAACACCCCATTGGCGTCCACCGGATTCTCCACCTTGAGGTGGTAACGGCTGCCCACCACGTAGTCATCCTGACCGTGGCCGGGGGCGATGTGCACCATGC
>JALVNE010000049.1 GCA_027026755.1 Sedimenticola sp.
CACAACCGGTTCCACAGAAGTTGATACTGTCCGATCCCCGCGAGGTCGCGCAATGGATTGGCGAGGTCGAGCGATGGGATCGGGCACAACGGCGATATGGAGAGCTAGTCGCACACTGGCCCCGGCTCGCCGACAAGCTGCCTCGTCACTTTGCCATTCTCGCGGATTATCACGACGCGGATTATCGACGCTTGCTCGATATGCTCGCCTGGATCGAGGCCCATCCCGCTTCCGGCCTCTACCCAAGGCAATTACCCGTGAGCGGCCTCGACAGCAAGTGGCTCGAACGACGCAAGGGACTCGTGGCCGATCTTGTCGACGCGCTGAGACATCGATCCACGGCCGGGGGCGATTTCTACGAACGCTGCGGCCTCAAGGCACCACCGCAACTCATCCGTCTGCGCATTCTCAACGCCAGGCTGAGGCAACGGGTCGGGGGGCTCGGCGACCTGTCCGCACCCTGGGAGCAGTTGGCGGAACTCGATCTTCCGATCCGCAACCTCTTCATTGTCGAAAACCTGCAGACCGGTCTCGCCTTCGACGATCTGCCAGGCTCGGCCGTGATCATGCAACTGGGCTATGGGGTCGATCTGCTGGGTCGTCTGCCCTGGGCCGGCAGGGCACACTGCATCTACTGGGGAGATCTGGACACCCACGGCTTTGCGATTCTCGATCGTGCCCGACATCATCTCCCCGAGCTGGAATCCGTATTGATGGACGAACAGACCCTGATGCGCCATCGGCATCTGTGGGTGGAGGAGAAGACGCCCCATGGGGCGCAGAGCCTGCCCCTGCTGACGACCTCCGAGCAGGCGGTCTATCAGGCCATCAAACGCAATACCTGGGGGCAGCATGTCCGACTGGAGCAGGAACGGATCGACTGGGATTTCGCCTGGAAGAATGTAGCGGACTGCCTGGTCGACTCTGAACTCTGAGCTGAATCTGACGTGAATCAGTTGACATATATTAGAATATCATTATATGCTTTGCAGCGTTGGACAATTTAGCGGCCTACCAGCGAGCTTCCGCCGATGGAGGGTCAACATCTTCAAAATCCTAAATCATTAAGGAGAACAAACATGAAAGCAAAAACCCTGATAACAGCTATCGCCATGGTTGCCACCGCTTCTGCACAGGCTTCCTGGTGGGACAGCGACAACAGCAACAACTATGGCTATGGCAACTACTACGGTGACGGCTCCGGCTACGGTACCGGGTACGGCGATTACTACGGTCGTGGTCGAGGCCGCGGTACCGGTCGCGGCCGTGGTCGTGGCGATGGTGAAGGTGAATTCGAGATGAACTTCCGTGCCAAGGGCCGCGGCAACGCCGACATGGACGCAGACACCGACTGGAATGCGGATGCCGATACTCGCGGTTATGGCGATTACTATGGCAACATCTATGGCGACAGCTACGGTCGCGGCAACTACTACGGCGACAGCTATGACGGCTACTACCGTGCTCCCTATGGTTACGGAGCCCCCTATGGTTATGGCGCCGCCCCCCAGGCAGGCATGATGATGCCGCAGAATGACCCCATGATGCAGCAGATGGAACAGCGTCGCGCTCAAATCATGGCCGAGCAGCAGAAAGCCATGCAGGAAGCTCGCGCCCGTTACGAAGCTGCTCGCGTGGAAGCCGAGAAACGCTTCAAGGCAGACGTGGCTGCCGCCCAGGCAAAGGCCGCCGAATCCGCCAAGGCAGCTCAGG
Organism: Sedimenticola sp.; assembly: GCA_027026755.1. Lineage (GTDB taxonomy): Bacteria > Pseudomonadota > Gammaproteobacteria > Chromatiales > Chromatiaceae > Thiolapillus. The sequence continues at coordinate 1,714 of JALVNE010000049.1, forward strand.
CCGAGGCCAAGGCCAAAGCCGCCCAGCAACAGCAGGCTGAGCCCGCCAAGAAATAAGCGATCTCACCCCTGCGTCTTAGAGACCAGGCCGACTCCTTCGGGAGTCGGCCTTTTTTCTGCATCGAAGGTTTGTGATGAATACGACGCGGGTCTTCAGAAGGAAATACTCATTACCTCTCGGGATCGCTTGCCAATCGCCGGGCTTTACATGCCGACCTTGATCGGTATTATGGTAAAGAGGGATGCTTTTCTGCGCAGCTTGCAAGTCTGGAAAAGCATTGGGCTTTTCAGAATATCATCCAATTTTAATCCGCTTGATGTGGAATAAAATCGATGTTATCGGCCTGCCTGTTATGGCAGCCGTGTCATTCGCCCGTTCCAGGTAAGCAAAGGCCCGAATCCATAAATCAATCAAAACCACTAGAGGTAATCCATCATGGCAAGCAATTCGACCGTAGCTGAAACCAATGTAAACGCTGCCGACAGGACGGAGCAGGCACTTCAGGCCGTACGAAATCACAGCGTTCTGGGTGGCGCCCTTGGATTGGTGCCCATTCCGCCAATGGGTGTAGCCTTGCTGATTGCCAATGGCTTGAAGATGGTCCACAAATTGTCGACGATCTATGGTGTTGAATTCAAGGAAGACTGGGGAAAAGCGGCGATCGGCAGCTTCCTGGCAGCTTGCGGCACCTACTCCATTTCTTCTCGCCTGGTCTGGGGCCTGGGCACCATCCTGCCCTTTGCAATGCCGGTGATATCGGTCGTCACCCGACCTGTTTTCGGCGGAGCCTTGGTGTATCTGATGGGTAAAATCTTTATTCAGCATTTTGAATCCGGCGGGACCTTTCTGACATTCAACCCCGAAAAGGTACGCGAGCACTACGAGAACCTGCTTGCGCAAGACAAGGAGGCCGCCAGCGAGAGCGCCTGAAACTGCTTTCGTGATCCGGTAAAACGGTCACGTTGTACCAGAAAAGCAGGTATTGGATTTCCGATACCTGTTTTTTTCATGGCCTGTACTGCCCCCATCCCTCAAGCTGCTGAACTCGCAGGGCGGTAAATGCCGGCGTCACGAGCCGGCCAAGCCACGAAGTACCGGGAAGTCTGGGGCCCCGCGATCGCTGAATGCCAAGGGCGACCTTTCACCTGACAAGTCTTACCGCATGTCGGGTTGACCATGATCCGGGCAGCAGATCACGGAATTCAATGCAGGAAGACGTTGACAAGGATCGGCCAAATATTAGATAATAATTATATGCTGAATTCCCGAGGCTACCCCCCGCCTTAATTCAGCATACTCCTCCATCCTCCTTTGGTGGTTTTGGCGTGACCCTTCGGTCACGCCTTTTTTACACAGCTTAATCCATGAAAGCCTGTCGAACTCAAGGATTCGTCAGAGCTCGAAATCACCGGCATAGGGTTTCTCGCCGTCCAGCACGGGCAGCGACAGCTGATTGCCCCAGTGTGACCAGCCGCCGTTATAGAGGCGTACATCTTTAGCACCCAAATGTTTCAATTGCATGAAAGCGAGGCTCATCCGGAAGCCGTCGTGGCAATAGACATAGATGGTCTTGTCCAGCGGCACCCTGGAGTAGAGCGCCTTGAGCTGCTCGTCATCGACCCATTTCTGGCTCGAGGTGCCATCGAGGCTCACCACATTGATGGCTCCGGGGATGTGTCCGCCCAGGATCGAATGCTTGATCACCTTGCCGGTGTACATGTCATGGGGGCGGGCATCGAGCAGAACGACGTTCGGATCGCGCCGTGACACCACATCGTCGTAAACGGTGGTCCACTCGACGAACAGCTTCGGATCGGCCGGTTTCAGGTTGACGTTGCCCTCCGGACGGGGCGAGGGTGCCTCGGTCTCCATGTCCTCGAAGGCGCTCCACTCCACCGTGCCTCCCTCGAGAATCTTGACCTGGTCCATGTTGAAGCCGTAGAGCTGCAGCAGGTAATACAGGCGCGACACCAGCGCGGTGTTGGAATCGTCGTAGAGCACCAGCGTTGAATCATCGTCGATACCCCAGCCCCGCAGGGTCTTCTGAAAGGCCTCGCGCGAGGGAAAACGCATCAAGGGACTGGCGAAGTTGTCGCCCAGGTCCTTGAAGCGCTGTACCTGCACCGCGCCGGGGATATGTCCGACCGTGAAATAGCGATGGGGGTGATAGCGCACCTCCAGCACCACCAGCTTGTCATCGCCGATATGCTCGGACAGCCAGTCCGAATCGACGAAAAACCCCGCTCGAGCAATAGCCAGGCCCGGCAACAGCAAACACAACAACACCCATATTTTTCTCATGCTCCACGCCCCTCGGTTCGGTTATCTGTATCAAGAAGAGGAAGAATGCAGGGTACTCCGTTATCCCGTCAAGGCCGGGAACAAACTGAATCGTCCCATCAGCGAAAGGTCGCCCAGATATTCTTCCAGGCCATGGCGATATTCAAGACACTGTCGTGGAGAACAGCTGCATCCAGATCGGCCAAACGCCTCCGCGCCTGCCCATTCGTCTCGAAAACCTCACTGAAACGGGTGTGCTTGCTCGAATCATAGGGGATCAGAGACGGGGGAACCAATATACTCGCGATGGCAAAAGAACCCCGGCAGATATAGATCACCTCCTGCCATAGATCCCGTGCATTCAATTCAGGCACCCTGTTCAAGAATTGAATACCTGTTTTCACATCCACATCCCTCGCTCTCTTGAGGATGGTATCGGCCCGGTCCGTGGTCTCAAGCAGTTTCTTCTTGTCGAAATAGGTTCCACACAACTTATTCCAGTGAGACTCCAATTCCTTGTGTACACCGGCCGAATACCCGGCCAGGGGGCGCGCATCGCAATGGAAAGGCTGGCAGGCATCCGCAACAAAATGGCTCAACATGAAACAATAGGTGGCGATCTCCTCAGGCCTTGGTCGACTGCCCGGCGACAGGTTGTGAGCGAAACGAACGTTTCCCGGCACCAGTGTTGCGACGTTCGGATCGCCCAGTATCAACTGATCGATCAACGTCATGGACAAGGCCATGGAGCGGTTGGCCAGATGCTGGCCCGGGGGAGGATCGGCACGATAGGCCTGTTTCCACCAGTCCTTGCCCAGCACCTCGCCGTGGTCGAGGATGAACTGCCCCATGCGGCGAAAATCGCCGAGATCCTTCAATGTCTTGCTTCTGGAGCGTATGAAGCGGCTCTTGCCACGCTGGTCGTAGGGCTTCAGCTTGAAGATATGATTGTCGATATCGCCGAAGCCCTTCTTCGAATCCGCCATGTCGGGGATCCAGGAACCGATGGCGGCAGCCCTGGCATGCGGTTTCAACAGTCGCACCAGATTTGGCGTCTCGCCCTCGTCTTCCAGCAAGGCAATGGCGCGCAGCGCCAGCCAGGTATGGGTTCTTTGTTTCATGGCACGGTTCCCTCGATGGGAGGCCGGAAACAGCTCGATACCGGAATCAGGTTTACAACGGGTTTCGCTGATCAGCCAACAAACCTACAGAACGATTATTCCACCGTCACCGATTTCGCCAGGTTGCGCGGCTGATCGACATCGGTGCCGCGTAGCACGGCGACATGGTAGCTGAGCAGTTGCAGCGGTATCGTGGAGAGGATCGGGGTGGTCTTGTCTGCACTGCAGGGCATGCTGATCACCTTGTCGCCGAAGCTTGCGGCGATCTCCACACCGTCGTGGGCGAATACATAGAGCTGCCCGCCGCGGGCCTTGACCTCTTCCATGTTGGCATGCAGCTTTTCCAGCATGTCGTCGTTGGGCATGACCACGACGATGGGCATGTCGGCATCCACCAGCGCCAGCGGGCCGTGCTTCAGTTCTCCGGCGGGATAGGCTTCGGCGTGGATGTAGGAGATCTCCTTCAGCTTCAGCGCGCCTTCCATCGCGATCGGATAGTGCTCGCCGCGCCCGAGGAACAGGGCGTCCTGCTTGTCGATGAAATCCTCGGCCAAGGCCTCGATCGACCCATCCAGTTGCATCAGTTGCTCGATGCGGCGCGGCAGTTCGTTGAGTTCCTCGACGATGGCGGCGATTCGATCCGCGCCCATGCCCTTCTTCTTGCCCAGGGTCAGCACCATCAGCATCAGTGCTACCAGTTGGGTGGTGAAGGCCTTGGTCGAGGCCACGCCGATCTCGGGGCCGGCGCGGGTCATCAACACCAGGTCCGATTCGCGCACCAGGGAGCTTTCGGGCACATTGCAGATCGACAGGCTGCCGCAGTAGCCCTTGCCCGGGATGTCGCGCAGGGCTGCGAGGGTATCGGCGGTCTCGCCGGACTGGGACAGGGTGACGAACAGGCTGTTGTCGGGGACCGCCACCCTGCGATAGCGAAACTCGCTGGCGACCTCGACCTGGCAGGGAATGCCCACCAGTTCCTCGAGCCAGTATTTCGCCACCATACCGGCGTGATAGCTGGTGCCGCAGGCGACGATCTGCACATTCTGGGTTTGCTCGAACACGGCCTCGGAGCCCGGGCCGAAGATGGCGTCGAGTATATCGCTGTCGGTGACGCGGCCTTCCAGGCAATCGGCGATGGCCGTGGATTGCTCGTGGATCTCCTTCAGCATGTAATGGCGGTATTGGCCCTTGGCCACGGCGTCCTGGGTCAGCTCGCTGACACGGATCTCCAGCTCCTTGGGCTGGCCCGCGCGGTCGAAGATTTGGTAGCCCTTGCCCTCGATGACCACCAGGTCGCCTTCCTCGAGATAGACGAAGCGCGAGGTGACCGGCAGCAGGGCCGAGACATCGGAAGCCACGAAATGCTCTTCGAAGCCGATACCCAGCACCAGCGGGCTGCCACGGCGGCAGGCGACCAGGCTGTGGGGCTGGTCCCGCGCCAGGATGGCCAGCGCATAGGCGCCTTCGAGGCGCTCCACCGCCGCATTGACGGCAGCTTGCAGGTCGCCGTCGTAGAGGCTGTCGATGAGGTGGGCGACTACCTCCGTATCCGTTTCGGAGTCGAAGGCATAGCCTTTCGCGATCAGTTCCTCGCGCAGCGGCT
>JALVNE010000050.1 GCA_027026755.1 Sedimenticola sp.
AAGGCGTGGCGCTGGGCAGGGTCAGTCATCTCATGGAAACCGGCGCCAATGACGTGCTGGTGGTGCGGGGCGAGCGGGAAAGACTGCTGCCCTGGATCTGGGAACAGGTGATTCGTGAGGTGGACCTGGAACAAGGACAGATCACAGTGGACTGGGATCCGGAGTTCTGATGCGTTTCGATGTGATAACGCTGTTTCCGGAGATGTTCCAGGCTGCCAGACTGGGCGTGACCGGCAAGGCGCTGGAAACAGGTAAGGCCAGTCTGCATTTGTGGAATCCGCGGGATTATACGGACGACAATCACCGCACTGTGGACGACCGCCCTTATGGGGGTGGCCCTGGTATGGTGATGATGGTGGAGCCCCTCAAGGCTGCTCTGGAAGAGGCGAGAGCCGCAGCACCGGGCAGCCGGGTCATCTATCTCACTCCCCAGGGACAGCGCTTCGACCAGAAGGCCGCCCGGGAAATGGCGGGCCGGGAAGGCATGATCCTGCTGGCCGGCCGTTACGAGGGCATAGACGAACGTCTGGTCGATTGCTGCGTGGACGAGGAATGGTCCATTGGCGATTATGTCCTCTCCGGCGGCGAGCTGGCGGCCATGGTGATCATGGATGCCGTGACAAGATTACTGCCCGGCGTGCTGGGCCACGAGGAATCCGCGCAGCAGGATTCCTACATGAACGGGTTGCTGGATTTTCCCCAGTACACCCGTCCCGACCGCCTGGAAGGCCGGGATGTGCCGGAAGTGCTGCTGTCCGGCAACCATGCCGCCATCGAGCAGTGGCGGCTCATGCAGGCCCTGGGGCGCACCTGGCTGCGCCGGCCCGACCTGCTGGAGCAGCGGGAACTGTCCGACGAGGAACAGCGCCTGCTGGAAGAATTCATACGCACCCATCAGGGGGCGTCGGCATCCTCCTGAGAGGTTGTCAACAATTTTGAACTTTCGCGCCGTGAGGCGCCATAACTGGTTAACAGAGGAGCAACAACGATGAGCAACATCATCCAGGAACTCGAAGCAGAACAGATGAACAAGGACATCCCGGACTTCGGTCCCGGTGATACCGTCGTTGTCAGGGTACGGGTAAAGGAAGGCAACCGCGAGCGGCTGCAGGCTTTCGAAGGCGTGGTCATCGCCAAGCGCAACCGCGGCCTGAATTCCGCGTTCACCGTGCGCAAGATTTCCCACGGCGAAGGCGTGGAGCGTGCCTTTCAGACTTACAGCCCCCTCATCGACAGCATCGAAGTCAAGCGCCGTGGCGACGTGCGCCGCGCCAAGCTGTACTACCTGCGTGGCCGTACCGGCAAGGCAGCCCGTATCCGCGAAAAGCTCAACTGATCGTCCTTTGGGAATCTTCCGCAGGGCCGTCGCATCCACCTGGGTGCGGCGGCTTTTGCGTGTCTGGAACCAAGGCTGCATCATCGTCCTCTGGCAAGACCGGGAGAAATCGACATGACCACCAGCTTCTACTGGCACGATTACGAAACCTGGGGCACGGACCCACGCAAGGACAGGGCAGCGCAGTTTGCCGGTTTGCGCACGGACCTGGACTTCAATCCCATTGGCCAGCCTCTCATGATCTACGCCCGCCCCGCCGATGATATGCTGCCCCAACCGGGCGCCTGTCTGGTCACGGGCATCACGCCCCAGCAGGCCAGAGAGGAGGGCGTCTGCGAGGCGGATTTCTTCAACGCCATCAACGAGGAGCTGTCCCGGCCTGGCACCTGCGCCCTGGGTTACAACAGCATCCGTTTCGATGACGAGTTCACCCGCTATGGCCTGTACCGCAATTTCCACGATCCCTATGCCAGGGAATGGCAGAACGGCAACTCCCGTTGGGACATCATCGACGTGGTGCGTCTCACCCGCGCCCTGCGTCCCGAGGGCATAGAATGGCCCGTGGATGAAGATGGCGTCACCAGCTTCCGTCTCGAGCGGCTCACGGCAGCCAATGGTATCGAACATCAGGGCGCCCATGATGCGCTGGTGGACGTGTATGCCACCATTGCCATGGCCAGGCTGGTGAAGGAAAAACAGCCGCGCCTGTTCGACTATGTGTTCAACAACCGTGACAAGAAGTCCCTGGGGCAGCAGCTCAATCTGCGCGACCGGCGTCCCGTGGTGCATGTGTCGGCCAAATATCCCGCCCGCCTGGGCTGCATTGCCGTGGTGCTGCCTCTGGCCCTGCATCCCGTCAACCGCAATGGCGTCATCGTCTATGACCTGCGTATCGACCCCCAGCCTCTGTTCGACCTGAGCGCGGAAGAGATCCGCAAGAAGCTCTATACCCGCAGGGAGGATCTGGCGCAAGGCGAAACCCGCATTCCCCTGAAGATGATCAGCCTCAACCATGCGCCCGTGGTAGTGCCCCTGAATACCCTCACGCCCAGGGCTCGGGAAGAATGGGACCTGGACCAAGGCCGGGAGCAGCGCCACCTGCGGCAACTGCTGGACGCGCCGGAGCTGGAAGAAAAGATCCGCCAGGTATTCAGCGAGCAGCCCTTTGAACCTGTAAGCGATCCGGACCAGGATCTCTATGGCGGATTCATCTCCAATCATGACCGCCGCCTGTGCGAACAGGTGCTGCGCCAGCGCCCGGAACAGCTGCGCGACTTTCATCCCCCCTTCGAGGACAGAAAGCTCACGGAACTCTTGTTTCGATATCGGGCGCGCAACTGGCCGGAAACCCTGGACAAGGGGGAGAAACAGCGCTGGGAAGAGTATCGCCGCCAGCGCCTGACGGACCCGGATGGAGGCTCAAGCATCACCCTGGATGCCTACCGGAAGGAGCTGTCACGCCTGGTGGTGGCCCCTGAGTTGACGCCAAGACAGCGCCAGATCGTCGATGCCCTGCTGGACTGGCCTGCGGAGATCGCCCTGTAGCAGCCTTGCTACGCAGCCTTTCTGAGGTCCTTTTTCTTTCCTGTATCGGCCTGCAGCACTTCCTTGGCGATGCGCTTGCTGAAGTAATACACACGCTTCAGGGTTTCCAGTAGCTCGGTTTCCGTTTGGTAGGTGAGGCGGCGCTGGGGGGCGTCGGTGTTCATGCGGCGCACGATATGGCGCTCGATGCCGGCGACGAGCTGGTTGAAGCGGTTCTTGGCCTTGACCACCTTGCGGGCCGGTTTCCTGTCCATGCGGGTCACTGCCTGGGTGGCTTTTTCCAGCAAATGGATGAGCGTGTCTACCAGTTCGTCGATGAGCTGGCGGGTCTCCTCGCTCACCACCAGGCCTTCGGCCAGACGTTTGCGTCCTACGTGGATGAGATGCAGCTTGAGGATGTCGCCGATGTTTTCATAGTAGGAGGCGATGGCCAGGTAATGATGGGCCAGTTCCGCTTCCTTGGAACTCAGATCCCTTTTGGACAGCTCCTGGAGATAGTCCAGGATGGGGCCATGCAGCATGCCCACCTCGCTGTCCATGCGGTTCAGCTCCGACAGTTCCTGGGTGTTGCCTTCCAGGGCCAGTTTCACGCCCTTGCGCAGCATGGGCAGCAAATGTTCCGCCATGCGTCCGAGTTCCATGCGCACCCGGTCCAGGGCCAGGGCCGGGGTGTCCAGCAGGGTCCTGTCCAGGTACTTGGGGGTCACCTTGCGCGCCTTTTCTTCCTCCGAGACCGGCACCAGCCAGGTCACCAGGCGCACGAACCAGGAGGTGAAACCGATGAACAGGATGGTGTTGCCCACGTTGAACATGGTGTGGGCGTTGGCGATCTGGCGGGGGGTCTCGGCGGCCAGGCGCCTGATGCCCTCCAGTTCCGGGTGCCGGGGCGAGATCTCCCTGATCAGGGCGGCGAACTCGGGAATGAACCAGAACCAGATGATGACACCCAGGGTGTTGAACAGAATATGCACCAGGGCCGCGCGCAGGGCTTCCCTGGACTTGCCGATGGCGGCCAGCAGGGCGGTGACGCAGGTGCCGATGTTGGCGCCGAACACCAGGGCGATGCCCTGGTCCAGGGTGATCAGGCCCTGGGTGGCCAGGACGATGATGACCCCGGTGGTGGCGGAGGAACTCTGCACCACGGCAGTGAAGGCCGCGCTGGCCAGAATCCCGTACAGGGGGTGCTCCATCTCCCGCAGGAACTCGATGAAAGGCGGATAGTCCCGCAAGGGCGAGGTGGCATCCCCCATGAGACTCATGCCGAAGAAGATCAGGCCGAAACCGAAGATCATGGTGCCCGTGCGCTGAATCACCTCGTTGCGGCTGAGGAACTGCATGGCGAAACCCACCGCGACGATGAGCAGGGCGAAATGGGTGATCTTGAAGGCGATGATCTGAGCGGTGATGGTGGTGCCGATACTGGCGCCCATGATGATGGGAATCGACTGCTCCAGGTGCATCAGCCCTGCGGAGACAAAGCCCACCACCAGCACCGTGGTCACCGATGAAGATTGGATGATGGCCGTGACCAGGGTGCCCGCCAGCACGCCCTTGAAGCGGTTGGTGGTCATGCGCGCCAGCAGGGTCTTCAGGCGCCTGCCGGTGCTGGCCTTCAGGGCGCTGGTAAGCAGCTCCATGCCATACAGGAAGATGGCCAGGCCACCGGCCAGGCCCATGAGTATGGCCCCTATTTCAAGGCTCTGTTCGGTTGGGGTCAATCGTCGATCCAGTTGTTGAGGGCGTCGATGATTTTCTTCGCCTGGTCCTTGCTGGAGATATTGAACTTGGACTTGGCCATGTATTCGCCATTGCGTTTTTGGTAGCGGCGGATGGTGAACTTGTCCGGGCCGTATTCCTGCTTGGCGTTGTTCCAGTCCTGGTAGCGGAAGATGATGGTGGTCCAGGCGCCCTTGGTGAGGATCTGCTTGTCCAGTTCCTTGACCAGTTCCTGGCCGCCTTCGGAATAGCTGATGGTGATTTCTTCGGGTGTGCTTGCCATGTTCGTCTCTTCTCAGGTTGCGCCATTGCGCCGTAAAAGCTGGGCAATATCCCGCAAACCAAGGGATTTTGCAATGGCCAGTGCGGTTTTGCCACTGGCGTCTGTGACAGTGACGTCGGCGCCGAAGCTGACCAGGTGTTTGGCCAGCTTGTGATTGCCCTGGCGGATGGCCATGAGCAACGCAGTATCGCCCCGGCTGTTACGGGCTTCCAGATTCGCGCCATGACGGGCCAGATAGCCGATGACATCGCGCTGGTTGATGCCTTGTTCGGCGGCTGCGAGCAGCAGAGCGGTGCTGTCCAGTTTCGCGCCCGCCTTGAGCAGGAGATCGGCGATACGAATATGCCCGCCCAGCACCGCATGGTACATGGCGTCATGTCCCCGGCTGTCCTTGCGCTTTACGTCCACGCCGTTTTTCAACAGCAGTTTGACGATAGCCATGCGGCCGTTGCGTACCGCCACCTGCAGGGGCGTGTAGCCGTCCCGGTCCAGCTGGTTCATGTCGGTGCCCCAGGCGATGTGCCGCTCTATTTGCTCGATATCGCCCCGCTGCATGGCCAGGTAGAGGGTGATCCTGGGCTGCTCGGGCTTGTCGCAGGCGGCGAGCAGGAACAGCAGCGGAATCAGGGAGAGGATTGTTTTCATATTCATGGAATGGTGTTACTTTGACGCCATGATAAATGCTATTGGCGGCTCATGCTGACGAAAATCGTTTTTACCCTGGCTGTAATAGGGTTGGTGATACTGGTGGTCCGGTTTCGGGGCAGGCCGGCGAGAGCCCCGGCGCCGCAAAAGAAGCCCGGCAGCCCCTGGGTAAAGGGGCTGGCCCTGGGGGTGGTCGGCATCATGCTTGCTGGATCAGCCCTGACCCTGTGGCTGTTCTGGCGGGATGCCCATCAGGTGATGCAGGTGCGGATCATCGACAGCCGTTCCGGTCGCGTCAGCGAGTACCAGGCCTATCGGGGTTCCGTGCAGGAACATTCCTTTGAAACAGTGGACGGCCGCCAGGTGCATCTCGCGGCCACCGAGCGCATGGAAGTGGTGGGCGAGTGATGGCGCTTTCGGATTTCATCATTCGTCTGGCCTACGGTCTGGAAGAATCAGACAGATACCGGCAAATCAAGGCGGCCGCCTATGACCTGCTGGAAAATCCCCACGCCCGCATCCGGCCATACTTCGACATCTTCATGATGCTGCTGGTGCTGAGCAGCGTGTTCTTCCTGCTCTACAGCGTCAAGCACCACCTGGGCATCTGGTCCGACTATTATGAAGACGTGGTGGTGGCCTTGTTCATCCTGGAATATCTGGGGCGCATGTGGGTGTACGACGACGTGCATCGCATCATTATCGACGAATACGAAAAGAGCGATCTCATCAACGAACCCTTCCGCCTGTCGCGGGCCCTGTGGGCCATCATGCGCAGCAAGTGGAACTATGTCAGCTCTCCCATGGCCATCATCGACCTGCTGGCCATACTGCCCAGCTATCGTCCCCTGCGTATCCTGCGCCTGTTCCTGTTGTTCAGGCTGTTCAAACTGTTCCGTTACGCTCACAGCATCCAGCAGTTCAGTTCGGTGCTGCGCGAGAAACGCCTGGAGCTGTTCACCCTGTTCAGTTTTCTCATGTTCGTGCTGCTGGTGGGCTCGTCCGCCATCTACCTGTTCGAGGCGCGGGAGATCGGGGGTGATATCGATGGTTTCTTCGAAGGCATCTACTGGGCCCTGGTGACCCTGTCCACCGTGGGTTACGGTGACATCACCCCTCATACCCTGGAAGGGCGCCTGGTGACCATGATCCTCATCATCAGTGGTCTGGGCGTCATATCCTTTTTCACGTCCATCATCGTATCCGCCTTCCAGGAAAAGATGGGTGAGGTGCGCGACCGGCGGGTGTCCCTGCTGCTGGAGAAGAAGAAGGGCTATACGGTGATCTGCGGCTTCGGCCGGGTGGGGCAGGTGGTGGCGGAATACCTGACCCGGGACAAGCGGCCTTTCGTGGTCATCGATTCGGACGAAGACGCCGTGGACCAGGCGCGCCGCCTTGGCTATCTCGCAGTGCGGGGCAAGGCGGAGCGCATCGGCCTGCTGCAGACCCTGGGTGTGGGACGTTCGGCAGGCAAGATTCTGTGCCTCACCGGCGATGATGTGGTGAACGTCTTCGTTACCCTTTCCGCCCGTCAGATGGATGAGAACATCGAGATCATCTCTCGTGCCAACCACCACCAGACGGTGAACAAACTGCTGCATGCTGGTGCAAACCACGCCCTTGAGCCCTTCAAGATCGTGGGCCTCATCGCTGGCGAATATGTTGGGCAGCCCGTGGCCTTCGAAGCCATACACGGCATCGTCATGGGCGAGGACGATATTCGTCTGGAAGCCATACGCGTGCCGCCGGGTTCCTGGCTGGACGGCGGAACCATCGGTGACCTGCCTCTGAAGGAGATGCGCCTGATTTTGTTTGGCGTGATCACCACCCTGGACCGCAGCAGCGATCATGTGCGCAGTCATTTCGATCTGGAGGAACAGCGTTTCCAGTTCAATCCCGGGGCGGATTTCGTGCTCCTGGGCGAGGACATGCTGCTGGTATTCGGCCACCAGTACAGCGTGATGCGCTTGCGCCAGAAGCTGAAGGCGCGACGCTGGAGGAAGGCGGATGCGTAATACCCGGAAAAAGATCGTGGTGGTGGGCGCCAGCCCGGTAGGGCTGGAGGTGGCTCGTCAGCTCGCCCGCCGGGGTCAGGAAGTGAGAGTGGTGGATGACAGCAAGGCGGACGTGGGCAAGGCGGTTTCCCAGGGATTTGCCGTGGAGCAGATCAACCTGCAGGATGATGACGAGCTGCGGCGCGTGGGCATCGGCGGCGATGCGGATGTGCTGTTCGCCCTGCTCAACGACGATGCCAGCAATGTGTTCCTGGTGATCTCCGCCAAGGCCATCGCGCCCCGTCTTCCCGTGGTGTCCATCAGTGGCTCCAGGGATACCATCGAACGTCTGTACGCGGCAGGGGCCACCAAGGTCATCGATCCCTACCGCATCAGCGGCTACAAGATCTACGAACTCATGCATCGCTCGCTGATCGCCGAAACCATGGAACGCACGGTGTTCGGCAAGGTGGACCTGGATATCGCCGAAGTCCATGTGGAAGAGGGCAGTTTCCTGCATGGCAAATATCTGGATGAGCTGTCCCTGGACCAACACTACAATCTCATCGTATTGGGCGTGGTGGACAGACATTTTGGCGATCACCTCATATTCGCCACGGATCCACGTCGGCACCGTATGGACAGCGGCGACGTGCTGGTGGTCATAGGGCCGGAAAAGGCCTTCGCCCGTTTTCACCGGGATCTGGGTGGGGAAGACCGGGATGAAACGCCGGCTTGAGGCATTGCTGCAGATATTGTTGTTCCTGGCCGTGGTTCCGGGGACGGCCTTGGCGGAAACCCTGTATTACGAGGCCAGTTACCAGGGTTTGTTCAGCGCCGGCCAGCCCCTGAAGATTGCGGCGATTTCCCTGGAAACCGGGCCGCTGGAACAGGATCTCATCCAGTCCGTGATGCGCGTAACCTCAGAGCCCTATGCCTTTGTGGAAAAACACTACCCCTTCCGGGTGCGTTACCGCAGCATCTGGTCCAGCCGCGCGCCTGGCGTCCGGGCCATGGAAATCTACGAGAAAACCCATAAAATCAAACACGAGATCGTCTGGGTGGACAGGGAAGAAGGGCGCATGCAGCGTTATCGTCCCAGGGGAAAACATGCCGGGCAGCATGTCTTTCCGGTTTCCCTGCGGCGCTGGCTTGCACCGGGGGAGGAATTCCAGTTTCACAAATACGGCCGTCATCCTGTTCCCAGGGGGATACAGGACTGGCTTTCCATGCTACAGGCCGTGCGTGCCGGCAGACTGGAAACCGGGGCGGTGCAAAAATATGTCACCACCGATGGCAAGCATCTCTACCACTACCGGGTGAAGGTGGAGGGTCGCAACCGGCTGGAGGTGGACGGACAACAGCGCTGGACCTGGAAGCTGCGGTTCGATGCCACGGAAGAAGGCAAGAAAGGCGCGGCGCACCGCCCTGTCTATGTCTGGCTGTCAGATGACGAAAGGCACCAGCCCCTCCAATTCGAAAGCCGTCATCCCCTGGGGCGCTTTACCATACGGTTGTCCGCCGCAGCAGCTTCAGCCTTCCAGTGACAGCTTGTCGATATCGGGAATGGGTACAGGCGTCTTCTCCTGGACGAATGCTTCGAGAGAGCCCGTGTTGGCCGGTTCTGCCTGCAGGTGACTGATGTCGGGCAGGTCTTCCGCCCTGGTCGGGCGTTCCGGCTCTATGGGCTTGTCGTCTCTGGCGATATCCAGGGCGCTGATATCGGGTATGGGGGTCGGAGGCTTTTCCTCCACGAATTCTTCCAGGGAGCCCGTTCGCGCAGGGCTGACATCCAGGTTGCCCGTGTCGATATCCGCGGCTGGAGGTTCCGCTTGAGCCGGCAGGGGACTCACCGGCGCCATGCTGAGATTCTCGCCGGCGTCTGCGGCTACGTGGATCTTCATGGTGTTTTCGCGGGGCAGGGGGTTGAGATCAGCTCCTGCGGGCATCAGCTTCCAGGGAGAGACGGGGGCTGCCTTGCGGGGTTTCTGCAGCCCGGGACGCTGCCCGGCGGGAACGATGTGAACCAGGGCGCCGGCCTTGCGGAAAACCTCCCGGAACTTGCCGGACTGCTCCACGTTCAGGTCTTTCTTGATACGACGGGGTTGGCCGGCGAACAGGGCATCCAGTTTGTCACCGGACAGCTTGAAGATCTTTCCCACCGCAGTCCTGACCCGTGCAGGGTCCTTGCCTTCCAGGATTTCACCGGAAAAATAGACGTCAAACTTGTTTTGCACCTTGTCTCACCCTTGCTATATATGGGCACCTCGAAAAATTCGTGGTGTCCGTGCGGGACAAGGATGTCCCGCCATTTTCATTCACTTAAGTGATTGAAAATGAAGCAAACCGGAAACTGCATTTTCGGTTTGCTTGGAGAAAAATTACCAGGATGGTAATTATTCGAGATTCCCATATCCTTCGGAAAACAGTTTCCATCAAAAAAATCCTAGCACATCGTGGGGAGTTTGCCGGGTGGAATTGGCCGTAGTGTAACCTGTGTCAGGTTTTTTTGGGGTTCGGGGTCGTTTGAAATGGTAATGCGTCCCTGCATCGCGAAGGCTGCCTCCTTGTGCGACGGCTCTCCCGCCCTTCCCGGCGCGGGGAGGGCGGGACGTCTTTCCTGAAGCGCCTTTTCCCCGGCAGAGGGGCTCAGAAGGTTTTCTTGAGCACGAAGGCGCCGCGGATATCGCCTTCCTTGAAGCCACGGGCGCGGTCTGAGGGATAGAGAGACTTCAGGCGCATCTCGGTTTCGGGCTTGACCTCGTCACCGCCATGGCAGTTCAGGCAGACCTTGGCCGTGGGGATGGCTTTCATGTAACGGAACACCTTCTTGCCGTCTTCCTCCACCACGTCGGCATAATCCAGGGTCTTGGGATCGGCACCGGCCGC
Organism: Sedimenticola sp.; assembly: GCA_027026755.1. Classification (GTDB taxonomy): domain Bacteria; phylum Pseudomonadota; class Gammaproteobacteria; order Chromatiales; family Chromatiaceae; genus Thiolapillus. Next base: position 10,409 of record JALVNE010000050.1, read on the forward strand.
CTTCTTTGTTTCGAATTCCTCCAGCACCTTGCGTTCCCAAGGCAGGGGATTGTTGGCAGTGGCGCGGGGTTTGAGACTGGTGCGCGCCACGGTCCAGCCGCTGCTGGCGCTGACTTCGTCGGTGATCTTGGGAGCCTTGTCGTTGCATACGCTGATGGCGTTCACCGGGCCGCCTTCCTTCATGGCCTTCTTCAGCTCGCCTTTTAGCTGGGTGGCGAACTGTTTGATGACCTTGCGGGCTTCCATGATCATTTCCTGGTTGTCCGCGGCCATGGTGGGCGCAGTGATACATGCTGCGAGAAAGGTACTGATGATGAGTCTGGTTTTCATAGTGTTGCCTCCTGTTTGTCTTGATTCGAACCGGTTTTCCTGGACGCGGCGCGGCCAGGACAAAAAAGCGTAATGTTGCCCGTGCTTGCCAGGGGGAGCATTAACAATTGTCAGTCTAGGGGGGATTTTTCTCCTAGCAAAATTGTGGGATATAGAATGATCTGCAGTACTGGCGAAACAAGGGGGATGGGGAGTATGCTTTGCTGCCATGTACGTACATGCTTGATTGGTGAAGGTGTCGGGCCATGCAATTGCTGATAGTCTCCCGAACTTCCGGGGTGCTGGCATCCATGTTCAGCCTCTCCCTGGCCGTGCCCCTGCTGGTGGGCCTGTGGTATGGCGAGCCGGTATTGCAGGATTTCCTGTTGCCCCTGCTGGTTACTCTGGGGGCGGGCCTGCTGCTCTGGCTTCCGGGGCATGGCAAGCCGGCCCGCATCAGCCGCAAGGATGGTTTTCTCATCGTTGCCCTGTTCTGGCTGTTGCTCAGTTTCATGGGCGCCTGGCCCCTGTACCTGGGGCTGCACATGGATTTTCTGAATGCCCTGTTCGAGTCGGCTTCAGCATTCACCACCACGGGCGCGACGGTCATCACCGGACTTGACGATCTGCCGCGCTCCCTGCTGTTCTATCGTCAGCAGCTGCAGTGGATGGGCGGCATGGGGCTGATCGTGCTGGGTATCGCCGTACTGCCCACGCTGGGCATTGGTGGCATGCAGTTGTACCGCGCAGAAGCGCCTGGTCCCATGAAGGAAGAAAAGATGACGCCACGCCTGGCCAGCACGGCCCGGGCTCTGTGGCTGATCTATCTGTCGCTCACTGCCGCCTGTGCCGTTGCCTACTGGGCCTTTGGCATGGAGCCTTTCGACGCCATTGCTCACAGTCTGTCCACAGTATCCACGGGAGGCTTTTCCACTCATGACGCCAGCTTGTCCTGGTTCCACAGCAGCCAGATCGAGTTTGTATCCGTGGTCTTCATGCTGCTGGCCTCCCTGAACTTTGGTGTTCACTATCTCGCCATCTATCACAAGGCGCCCCGGCAGTACTGGGAGGACGTGGAAGCCCGCAGTTTCCTTATACTGGTGTTGTTTTTGGTAGTGCTCGTGGGGCTGATGCTGCGTATGGAAGGCAATTATCATGAGCTGCCCCCCAGCCTGCGGGATGCCACCTTCGAAGTGGTTTCGGTCATCACCAGTACAGGGTTCGGCACCGTGGACTTTACCCAGTGGCCCGATTTTTTGCCGGTGCTGCTCATCTTCATCAGCTTCATCGGCGGTTGTGGCGGCTCAACGGCAGGGGGCATGAAGGTGATACGGGTACTGATGCTGTTCAAGCAGGGCCTGCGGGAGATACGCAAGCTCATCCATCCCAATGCCATCCTGCCCGTGCGCCTGGGCCATCAGGTGGTGGATCAGCGCATCATGAATGCGGTATGGGGTTTTTTTGCTGCTTACACCATGGTGTTCGTGGTACTCATGCTGCTCATGATCCATGCCGGGCTGGATCAGGTGTCCGCCTTTTCAGCCGTGGCCACCTGCCTGAACAACCTGGGGCCGGGGCTGGGAACTGTGGCGAGCAACTTCCAGGAGGTGAGCGACCTGGGCAAGTGGATCTCCATCCTGGCCATGCTGCTTGGGCGGCTGGAGATTTTCACCATACTCATTCTGCTTACCCCGGCTTTTTGGAAGGATTAGCCCTTCAGGGGTCGGAGTCAGATCGTCGCCGCGTCATGGCAGGGAACCAAATCCGACGATTCCCAAACCATGGAATCCATCCAACAGCACTCCACTGACTCCGAGCCCGTTCTTTTCGTATCCCGTCAGAGTATATCGGCGAGCAGCTTGCCGTCTGCGGGCGTCAGTTCATGCCCCTGCACGGTGATGTACACTTTGGATTTGCCGCGCAAGGCAGGAACCTGGTTCATGTCCTGGCTGAAGGGCGGCACCACCAGATCGCCGGCAATGACGTAGCCACCACTGCGGATGATGGAAATGTATTCGATGTCCGGATGAGGCTGTACGTTGAGCCAATACAACATGGTGCCCGGCGCCGGCGGCACCAGGTCGAACAGGATGCCCCGGGAAACCCGCAGTGTGTTGTACATGCGGTCACCGATCTCTTCTCTCACGATCCATTCCTTGATCATGCTGAACATGCCGCCGTCGTCCACGGCGTCCAGGGCGCGGATGGCCTTGTCCGTGCCCAGGTGGGGGGCAGCGATGGTGATCAGCCGGTTCACCTTGCCGGCGCCGTACAGTACCAGGGCCAGACGCGCCACCACGCCGCCAGCGGAATGGCCGACGATGGTGATTTCCTCATCAGGATGTTTCCCGGACACGCGGTCGAGAGCGGCCTTGAGCCAGCCGGCCTGGATGGAAGCCGGTGCAAGGGAGGGCAGGTTCACCGTGTAGAACAGCTTGTCTCCCTGTTCGTGGGGCAGGGGTTGATCGATGAAGCCCGTGGGCGACATGCCCAAGTGCCCAGCCTGTTGCCATCCCGCCTGGCGCAGCATGGCGTTCACGCCGCTGTACTCCCAGGTGCCGGCATCGCTCAGGTAGCCATGCACCAGTACTGCCACCCTGGCCTGGGCAGCCAGGGGCAGGGCAAGAAAGATGATGAACAACAACAGGATACGGCTAATTTTCATAGCGGCTGCCTCGTTCTAGTGGTATCGTCTAACAGTATATTAGAATAATCTAAAATTTCAAGCTGTAGCATGCCCTTGTTGTTCTCGTGAAACTCCCAGCCGATTTGGCGCGGCGAATCTTCCAATTCAGTCGAGATGCTTTTTCTGCCATTTCAGAAAGCAGGCATGGGCATGGGCGCAATAACCCTCCTTGTCCTCGAACTGTTCTGGTGGAAAAGCATCGTAGAGATGATAGTTCACCCGGTTGTTGCTGCTGAGCATGAATTCCAGGATCTTGCGTGGCAGGCTTTGTGACGACCAGTGAAAGTCGTCCTGGGATTCATAGTGGAGGAAAACCGGCAGTATGGGGATGCCGCTGCGCAGGGAGATGTCGAAGGCGCCATAGCGGAAATGGTCATGCAGGCGTTTACCCTTGATGCCCCCTTCCGGGTAGAGGGCGATGTTGTGCCCCGCTTCCAGGGCTTCCAGCATGTCCTGGCTGGCCTGCCGGCGCGAGTCTCTGGATTCCCGGTGAACATAGAGTGTGCCAGCGGCGGCGCTGATGCGTCCCACTATTGGCCAGCTCCTGACTTCTATCTTGGCAAGGCTGAGCACGGGAAACAGGGAAGGAATGCCGATGTCCTCGAAGGCGGATGGGTGGTTGGCGATGAGGATGTACTGCCGGGGAATATCATGCCGATTGTGCTGATGCAGCCGCAGATCGACGCCCAGGGCATCCGTCCATGTCCTGCACCATAGCCTGAACAGTTTCCTGTACCAGGAACGTCCGTGCGTCTTTCTGGGAAGAAAAGCGAGGGGATAGAGCAGGGCGGTGAGAATCAGCAGTTCCAGCCAGCCGGCCAGCATCCATAGCCAGCGCAGCAGGGGGCGGATCACTGCTTTCCCTCCAGAAAATCCTGCAGGAGCCTGGGCTTTTTCTGGCCGATCAGCACCTGGTTGATGCTTCCATCTTCGATGAGCAAGGTGGTGGGGGTGGCGCGTATGCCAATTTCTTTTGCCAGATCCAGGTGTTGGCTGATATCCATTATGTAGACATGGGAATGGCTTTGGGCCAGGCTGCTGATCTGCGGCAGCATGGCCTTGCACGGCGCGCAACCGGGGCTGTGGCAGAAAACCAGGGCGCGTTCTTCTGAGGGGAGATTGGGAAAAAGGCGGTGCAGCACGGATGCGGACTGTCCTTTGGCCTGCATGGCCTTGTGCCGGATATAAAACTGTGCGCCAAACACCAGGACGATGATGCCGAACACGATGTAGGGCGTGGCATCCATGTCGGTGCTAGGCTTCCGCCCATTTGTCGTTGAGCAGTTCGATGGGATAGCCGTCGGGGTCTTGCAGAAAGGCAATAATGGTACTGCCCGCGTTCATGGGCCCCGCATCCCGCAGGATTTTCACGCCTTTTTCCCTGGCCATGCGGGTGGCTTCATACACATCGTCCACGGCAATGGCGATGTGGCCGAATGCCGTGCCCAGATCATAACTGTCAACGCCCCAGTTGTAGGTCAGTTCCAGCACGGTGCTGTCGGCTTCCTCCCCGTAGCCGAGAAATGCCAGGGTGAATTTTCCTTCCGGGTATTCCTGCTGGCGAAGCAGTCGCATTCCCAGGATTTGTGTATAGAAATCAATGGATTCTTGCAGGTTTCCCACGCGTAACATGGTGTGCAGCAGGCGCATTCTCCAGTCTCTCCAACAAGGTGTTCATTGTATTGAGGATAGCCGCTTTGTGCCCATGCCACAAACCTGCGGGGGATATTGTGGCAAGCGGTTTTGTGATGCAGTAGGGGGATAAATCAGCGCTTCTTAATCTTCATTTAATCTTGCTTGCCCATAATTGCCACTACGAAATGACCAGCATCCAGGAGGAATATCCTCATGAAAATCATCTCCAGACTGCGGATTCATCTGCTGCTGATACTGGCGGCACTCTGCATTCCTGCCTCAGCCACGGCGGATTTCAACGATGTTGCTGGCCTGACAAATCCGGGTCAGGCACAAAGCAAGGATGAGGACAACAGTAATGACGATGGCCTCCGAAGATATGGCCTGTCGATAAAAAGCGCCAAGTGGAAAAAGGAAAAGAAAAGACTTCAGGTCAGGGGAAGGGGCCCCAATGGCAATAAACTGTACCTGGAATCCGTGGCCTCCGGCCAGGTTCTGGCCACGACCAGGATCCACTCCTACAGGTGGAAAGTCAGTGTCGTCCTCGATGACAAGGTTCCCTGCCGCGTGCGGGCCCGCCTGGACGATGGCCGTGTTGTGGAAAAGGATGTCAAGGACGCGCCCAAGGATTGTGATGATGGCGGCACGCCCCCGCCCCCTCCTCCGGTGGCAGGAGACTATACTGTATTGGCGGCGAATGACCTGGGGATGCACTGCGCGGATCAGGACTTCCGTCTGTTCAGCATTCTGCCTCCCTACAACGTGCTGAACGCTCAGGTGTTGCGCAAAGGGAAAGAACCCGAGTTGTTGGCCCGCACTGATGGCATCGGGGTGACCTACAAGGCGGTTCCCAGCAATATCATCGATCCCACGAATCCAGCTCTTCCTCCCATTGCCAGCAACTCCATTACGGCCACCAATCAGAATGATCTGATCAGTGGCATTTTCAAGTCCAATTTCTGGGATATAGCCTCCGGCCCCACGGGCAAGGGCATTGGTTTCCTCGCTTACGAGAAGCTCTATCCCGCGGGTATTCTGGGCTCGTTCCCCTTCGAGGCGGATCTGGGCCTGCCAGCGCCCAATGTGGAAGAACTCTATCTGACCAATCCCGGTCACCTGACTGCGGAACAATCGGAAATGCCCGGTAAGGCAAATCCGTATCATGCCAATGATGCCAAGCCTTTCAATGCCTATTACAAGGATTTCCCGTTCTTCATCGATTTCCCCTTTGGTTACACCATCCGGGGCTTCAAGCGATTCGCGGCTGAAGGCATTCCCACGGGTTATATCGATGACCAGGGCCGCACCAATGCCTATCCCCTGATGCGGGTGCAGGCACAGGATTCCAGCGGCAAGATACTCGCTTCCGTGGACGTGGTGACGCCGGTGGCGTCCGAGGCCGACTGCGCCATCTGTCATGCCAGTCAGAACGTCTGCGACCACGATACCACCAATACCCTGGTGTGTGACGATATTGCCAACTTCAAATACACTGGGGTGAACTTCATTACTGATGCCAGCATGGTCATTGGCGCCACGCCCGAGCAGCAGGTGATCAACGCGGCCAAGATCAATATCCTGCGCCTGCACGATCACAAGAACGGTACCTCCCTCGCGCCGGACAATGATGACGGCACCAATGCGGATGGCAGCACGCCCAACGTGGTCTGCGCCAACTGCCATTATTCCCCGGCGTTGGATCTGGCGCACCTGGGCCCCACCGATGACAATGGCAAGGAGCAGACCCGCCATGTAAGCATGTCCCGGGCCATGCATGCCACCCACGGCAGGCTGCCCAATGTCGATCCCAATCTGTATGGCGATCTGTTCCCCATCATGCCGCCTCCCGATCAGCGGGCGGGCCTGGATGTGGATGGCCTGCTGGCGCAGACCTGTTACAACTGCCATCCCGGCAAGCGCACCAAATGCCTGCGGGGTGCCATGGGCGGCGCGGGCACCGTGTGTCAGGACTGCCATGGCCAGATGACCCAGGTAGGAGACGACTTCACCGAGAACTTCCCCAGCGTGCCTTTCCCGGCGGGGGCCAACCTGAACAAGCGCGTGTCCTGGGCGTCCGAACCCAAGTGTCAGTCCTGCCACGTGGGTGATGTGCTGCAGGTGGCGCAGCTGCGCAACAACGGACAGCTCAATGATGTCATCGTGAATGCGGTGGACAGTATGGGCAATCCTGACGGCTTGCGCCTGCAGATGACTTACCACAAGTCTGATCACATCATGAATGGCGGCCCCACGGATTTGAGCTTGCTGGATTTCCCCAATTCCCGTTTCGCCACCACGGAAGCCTTGTACAGGCTGAGTGGCGTTGGGAACAAAGGGCATGGCGATCTCAGTTGTGAGAACTGCCATGGCAGCACCCACGCCATCTGGCCCAACAACAACCCGTTCTCCAATGACAACAAGACGGCCATGGATCTGCAGGGGCATTCTGGAACCATCATCGAGTGTTCAACCTGTCATACGCAAGATATGGGTGATACGCTAGAAGGACCTCATGGGATGCATCCTGTTGGTGATACGCATTTCGCCAGGGGCGGGCATGAGGATATGGCAAAGCATGACAAGGACGCCTGTCGCGCATGTCATGGCCAGCATGGTGAAGGCAGCGTGTTGTCCAGAGCTGCGGCAGACCGGGTTTTGGAGAAGAAAGAGGATCATCAATTTCTCAATCTCGCCAAAGGTGATGTGGTGACCTGTTCCCTCTGTCATGAAAACAAGCTCAAATAAACCAGTGCCGGGGCGCGGCCGGGATGGCTCCCAATAGGGGTGATCCGGCCCATGTTCCAGGCTTACAGCGAATATCCGCTCATTTTCCGCACCGTTATGGTGCGGTTTTTTTTCAGTAGGAGGTTTTTCAGCAAGACGTGAAAATCCGCATTAAGCTTCATGTAAGCCCGGTTTGTTAATGTGGAAATACAGCCCTTCTCTGGGCTTTCGGACTCGGAATCGGAAAAGTGCGATTGTCCGATTCCCCCATTTTCAATGGTTTACAGCCATCGAAAATGGCGATGCATCGTGGAAGCATTTTTCGGCAGAAAGTGGGCTGAGTTGGGCGAGGTCGCATCATGAAGATACTGTTACTGGAAGATGATGCCTTGCTGGGGGAATGCGCCCGGGTGGGGTTGGCGCAGCGGGATTTCATGGTGGAATGGGTAACGGAAATCCGCCTGGCAAAGCGTTTGTTGCAGCGGCAAGAATATGATTGCCTGCTGCTGGATCTGAGTCTGCCGGATGGCGATGGCCTGAGCTTGCTGCGGGAGCTTCGCGACGCCGGTGACACCATTCCGGTGATCATCATCACCGCGCGCTATGAAGTCGATGAGCGCATCAAAGGGCTGGAATACGGGGCCGATGACTACCTGACCAAACCTTATTCCCTGGATGAACTGGCGGCAAGGTTGCGCGCCGTGTTGCGGCGCCACGAGGGCAGGGCCAGCAATATCCTCGAATGCGGCAGGATTCGAATGGATCCCCTTTCCATGTCCACCAGTATCGATGGAAAGGAAATCGATCTTTCTCCCATGGAGTTCCGTCTGTTGCGCGCTTTTCTACAACAGGCGGGCAAGATCCAGACCAGGGACAGCCTGTTGCAGGCCTTGTGTGGTGACGGCACCGAGGAAGTGGCGAGCAATCTTCTCGACGTGCATATCCATCACCTGCGCAAGAAGCTGGGCAGTGAACGCATCAAGACCGTGCGTGGCCTGGGCTACATATTCATGAAGGAAGACTGAACTTGCGTTACTCTGCATCACTGGGCCGGCGCCTGTTGTCCATCCTGACGGCAGCCATGCTGGTGGCGCTGGTTGTTACCGTTTCCAGTCTTCTGGGATACGTGGACAAGGAGGCCGAGGAGGTACTGGATGCCCGGCTGGTGCTGACCGCCGAGAACCTCCTGCGACAGTCCCGGCGGCATGTGCGGGAAGGCAATCTCAATGAGGCATGGCTGGCCCTGGAAACGGTGCGCGGCCTGGAGAATGCCTGGCTGGGAAAGTTTACCGATGCGGAAAAGATCGTGTTTGGCGATGATGATCGCAAGCCGGAAGCAGATGATGTCCGGTCCTATATCTGGCTCACCAGCGATGATGGCGAAGTGGTGGTAGGTGAGGTACTGCCTGGCTATGACCCCAACCACCCCAAGGAGCAAGGGTTGCGAACCATCCGTCACGGTGGCGCGGAATGGCGGGTGGCGGAAGTCCACAAGGAAGGCCTGCATCTCCATGTCGCTCAGCGGGACGATCTGAGAGCCTACCTGGTGAGGGAAATCGGCTGGAAGCTGATGGAAAAGCAGCTTATCGCCATTCCCGCAATCGTGTTTGTCCTCTGGCTGGGTATCCGGCGGGGCCTGAGGCCCCTGTCCCGCCTGAGCGAGCAGGTCGCCAGTCGCAAGCCGGACAATCTGCAGCCGGTACAGCTGGAACAGGTGCCCAGCGAAATCATTCCCCTGGTCAGGTCCATCAATGAGTTGCTGGAGCGCTTGCGCATCACCCTGGAGAGCGAACGCAACTTCACCGCCGATGCCGCACATGAACTGCGCAGTCCCCTGGCCGTGGTGCGCAACGTGGCGCGTATCATGGCCAGATCCGGGAATCTTGCGGAAGTCCACCAGGCCAGCGAGTTGCTGGACCAGAGCGCGGTGCGCATGGCAGATCTGCTTTCCCAGCTGCTGCATCTGTCGCGACTGGACAGCCTGGTGCAGGCAGATCCCTCGGGTCGTGTGTCACTGCGTGAACTGATAAGAGATGTCGTCGGTGAGCTGCTTCCCCTGGCTTCAGAAAAGGGTGTGCATGTGGCTTATCTGGCGGATGAAGACGTCTTCATTTCCGGTGAAGGGGAGCTGCTTCGCCTGATGTTCCGCAACCTGATTGGCAATGGGGTGAAATACGGGCAACAGGATGTCGGGATTCACACGCGGATTGACGAGGGTAGCCTGCTCATCGATATAGTGGATGATGGCCCGGGTGTGGATGTGAACGAGCTGCCGCATCTGTTCGAGCGTTTTTACCGAAATCAGCTCGCCAAGCAGAGAGTGGAAGGCAGTGGCCTGGGACTTTCCATCGTGCGGCGCGTGGCGGAGCTGCATGGTTTCGATGTCAGCGCAGCCAACCGTATGGAAGCTGGCCTGGTGGTCACAGTGCGTGTTCCTCCAGGCGCCTGGTGGCAGGTGCCCGATGAACGGTAGGGTGGATGGGAGTCTGTTGCCCGGCAGGATGTTGAAAAAACAGCCTTTCCGCTTCCGTGACTGAATAAAGTCCACACAGAGGAGCAACGGACCGCAGGTGCCTGTCAGGACTAGGGCGGTTGCTTCGGGCTTTATTTACCAACCATGGATGCGCTATGCTCACGCGATGATCCTCAGCAGCATTCGAAACCGCATACTGGTATTTTCGCTGGCAGCCACTTTACTGCCTTCTTTTATTTTGGGCTGGATGTATTTCCAGCAGTCCCGGCAGGCCCTGCTGGACAATACGGCGCGTGAAATGAAGGCGGTGGCTTCCCAGGCGGAAAGGGAGACGTTGCTCTGGCTGAAGGAGCATCTGTATGAACTTCGGGTTTTTTCCGGTTCCTACCTGTTGTCGGAAGCCATGGGAAACTATCGTCGGCTTCAACTGGAGGGCGAGGAGAATCCGCAGGACGTGACGGATGAACTCAAGAGCTATCTGTCACTGGTGCGTGACAAGTACAGTTATTACAGCAAGCTGCTGGTATTCGACAACCAGGGGCAGCTCATCGTGCAGGAACCCGAGGATCAGGAGGAGGCGGCGCTTCCAGATGACTGGCAGGCGCAACTGGAAAGTAAACACGCGGTCATGGGTGAGTTTCATCGTGAGGACAGTACCGGCCAGCCGCTGCTTATGCTGGGCGTCCCCATCACCTCGGAAAACGATAATGTGGAAGGTGTACTGGCGGCGGAAATCCAGCCCGTGGAATTGTTGATTACCTTGCGTTCCCTGCTGTCCAAGAATGAGAACAAGGGATCGGGAGCGCGTTTGATGCTTATCGACAGTCAGGGAGAAGTGGTGCTGGATGCAACAGATGAAAACCGGGGAGAAACCGGTGGCAAGTGGAAGCTGGCCCTCCCGCCGGATGAGGCGCGAGGGCTGGCCCCTTACCGAAACAGCCAGGGCAAGGATGTTCTGGGACTGTTGATGCCGGTACCCGGAACATCCTGGGCGGTTCTTATGGAAAAACCCCGGGATCTGTTGTTTACGGATATCGAGCGTGTCAGGAACATGGCGGTACTGGTGGTGGCGGGCATCGTTGCGCTGATAGGCGGCATTGCCTGGCTGCTGGCCAGGGAGATCATCAAACCGCTTGGTGAACTGACTGCCGCGGCCCGCGAAGTGGCGAAAGGCAATCTCGATGTGACCATCGAGTTGCGGCGCAAGGATGAACTGGGCTTTGCTTCTTCCGTATTCAATGACATGGTCGGGCAACTCCGCCGTAGCCGGGAGCGCCTGGAAAAACTTTCCAATACGGATTTTCTGACGCGTCTTCCCAATCGGGCTGCCACCCTGGAGGCGCTGTCCGGAATGCTCAAACGCTGCCAACGCTACTCCCGGGTATTTTCCCTGCTGATGATCGATGTGGATCATTTCAAGTCCATCAATGACAGACTGGGTCATGTGGCCGGTGATGAAGTGCTGCGCCAAGTGGCTTCCATCCTCAGGGAGCAGATGCGGGAGGTGGACATCATCGGGCGTTATGGGGGGGAGGAGTTCATTGCCCTGCTGGATGAGACGGATGAAGAGTCCGCGCAGGTCGCCGCCGAGCGGATTCGCAGGGCGATTGCGTCCTCGGAAATCACATACCAGGGATCCCCGCTGCATGTTACTGTCAGTATTGGAATTGCAGTGGCGGAAGCGGGAAACGATGACGCGGAGAGCCTCATCGACCGTGCCGACAAGGCCATGTACCACGCCAAGCAGAATGGCCGGGACAGGTTCGAGCTGGCCGCGGGCTGAACCCGGCTTGATTCATGAGTCTGCCCGGGCTGGCGGGGGTTCTCGCTCGGATATGGTGCGGGCGGGCAGAACCTTCAACAGGCTGAAATGTACCCAGCCGAGCTTTCCATCCGGCCCCTTGACTTTCACCCAAAGACCCTGTCTGTCGGTGACGGATACCCGGGTTCCCTCGGGTAAGGTGGACAGTATTTTCGCTTTCAACCCTGGCCTGCTGCGCATATTGGCCGCATCAAGTGTCTCCATCAGCACAGGGACCGGGAAGGCCGAACCCTTTCCCTCGGTATCGGATTGCAGGGATTTCATTTGTCCCAGAGCCTGCCTGGCCTGGTTTGCCAGGTAACGGGAGCCATCGTAGTTGTCTTCCGCCAACGCCTGATCTGCCATTTCCAGGTAATGACGGGCACGCGCCAGCCATTCCCGTTGGCGGGGAGGCATATCCTGTTCCCTGATCGATTCCATCTCGACCTTGAATTCAGCCAGATCCGTCACCATTCCCGCCTTGCTGTAGTGGTTGCGAATCCGGGCCTTGGTGTTCACGACCTCTTGTATGGCCCGATCCAGCGACTGTTGCAGCTGACGGTTCTTGGAATCACGCTCCGCCAGTTCCAGGCGAAGCTCCAGCAACTGTTGTTCCTGTTCCTGGTTTTTTGCCTGCAACAGGCGAAGTTGTTCCTGCAGTTTACGGCTGGCGGCTTCGGCCTGCACCTTCTGCAGGCTGGTATCCGGTGTGGTAACCGGCGGCGGTGGTGGGCATAGCTTGGCGTCTTTTTTCGGCGAGGTGCAGCCTCCCAGCGGCAGGAGCAGGAGCAGAGCGGACAACGTGGAGATCAGCGAAGACATACGCGGTACCGAAGCGGCCGTCGGGGAACCGGGCGGTCTGGCAGTGCGGCGGGGCATGGAGGAATACGGATTCAATAGATGTGTTCCTCCAGTCTGATGCCCAGTATTTCCAGCATGGTACCGCCAAAAGCTCCCCCGATGACGCCACCCAGCAGCCCCAGGGGCGCGGCGTCCAGCACGCCCTGATAGCGGCTGGTCTGTCCCAGTTCGGGAACGGTGAGATAGCTTTCTCCGATGATCCAGAATACGGAGGCTACACTGATGGCGATCACTCCGCTCACCAGTGGGCCGCCTATTTTCAGCGCCAACGGGCTGCTCAGGAAGGGAAGGCGGTGTTTGATCAGGTACACATAACACAGCCCCACCAGGGAAACAGCAATGGCGGTGACCAGCCAGTGGTTGTTCAGCAAGGAGCTGCTGCTGACGATGAAATAGAGTAGGGGGCCGGAAACCAGCCCGGCGATGAGACCGGTGCCTGTCTGCGCCAGGGGCTGGGAATCGCGAATTTCCCGCTTGGTGAAAAAGCTGCCGGCAACGAAGCCCGCTGCCAGTGCAATTCCCAGGAGCACCAGGGGCTGGTGGTAACCGGCAAAAAGTATCTGGTAGGAAATGGCAGTGAGTATGCCGGTCAGGCTGCCTCCCAGGGCGACCAGCATGCTGCCAAAAAAAGCGGAGATGACCATTCCGGAAAGTGTGCAAGCCAGCATCAGCGCCAGCCAGGGAGGAAGCCCCTCGATAAGCAGAAAACTCAGCATTCCGGCAAAAAAACCGCCGAACAGGGCACCGGAGAATCCCCAGATGATGGCCTTGCCCAGAATTTTCAACAGCTTGTCCAGCATATCCAGTTTATGTCTCAGCAGGGCGGCTGCGTATCAGCCGGCTCCCGCCAGTGGATTTGCAGAATGTCAAAGGGGCGCCACTCTTGTGAGGTGAAAAGCGCACCCCCTGGCGGGGTATGGTGGTGTCCGCAAGAGTATCCAGAATCCTGATGTCTCCCTGATTGCCCGATTCCGGGGTATTCCAATGGCGGCTTTCTCCATCTTTAGCTGCGTTCAACGTGTTCTGCAAGCTCTGGGACAGGGCGGTCCCGTCGGCATCACTGAAATCGCCCAGGCTGGAGTTGCGCAGCCACTGCCAGTTGCTGGCCTGACAGGCAAAGGACGCCCAGCCCAGGGTCGCGGTCAGAAGCACAGGCATTGTTTGTTTCATGGGCAGTGTGTCCAGCGTCTTGTCCGGTGGTTCGCGGTACTGGCAGGGGGTAAAAACATCGTTTTTCGACCCCCTGTCAGGGCAATTCTACACCTTATCCGGGGATTTGCATCCTGCAGCCATGTCTATGCAGCAAACAGGGTAGTTTTTCATTGACCTGCAAGGCCAATATCAGTATTTTACAATGTTTGGATTTTGTCGATTCAGACAAGACCGGATTCGGTAATTTGGGAGGTTATCGCGGTGGAATTGACTGGCGCTGAAATTGTCGTCCAGGCACTGAAAGAAGAAGGTGTTGAATACGTCTGGGGCTACCCGGGCGGCGCTGTGCTGCATATCTATGATGCGCTGTTCCAGGAAAAGGCCCTGCAGCACATCCTGGTGCGCCACGAACAGGCGGCCACCCATGCTGCTGACGGCTATGCCCGGGCTACGGGCAAGGTTGGCGTGGCGCTGGTGACATCCGGTCCCGGCGCCACCAATGCGGTGACTGGTATCGCTACGGCTTACATGGATTCCATCCCCATGGTGGTGCTCACCGGGCAGGTGCCTACGCCTTTCATCGGCAGTGATGCTTTTCAGGAGGTGGACATCACCGGCATCACGCGTCCCTGCGTGAAGCACAATTTCCTCATCAAGCGCGTCGAGGACATCGCCGAAACCATGGCCAAGGCGTTCTACATCGCCCGCACCGGTCGTCCCGGTCCCGTGCTGGTGGATATTCCCAAGGACGTCACCGATCCCAATGTGAGGATTCCCTTCGAGTATCCGAAGAAGGTGAACATGCGCTCCTACAAGCCGGTGGAGAAGGGCAACACCCGACAGGTGCGCAAGGCCGTGGAACTGATGGTCAAGGCCAGGCGGCCGGTCATCTATACCGGCGGCGGCGTGGTGCTTGGCGAGGCGTCCGAGGAGTTGCGCAAGCTGGTGGCGCATACGGATTTCCCCGTGACCCACACGCTCATGGGCTTGGGTGCCGTTCCTGCTTCCGACCGCCATTTCCTGGGCATGTTGGGCATGCATGGTACGTACGAAGCCAACATGGCCATGCACGAGGCAGACCTGATCATTGCCATTGGGGCGCGTTTCGATGACCGGGTCACCGGCAAGCTGGCCCAGTTCTGTCCCAATGCCAGGGTCATACACGTGGATGTGGACCCATCGTCCATTTCCAAGAATGTGCGGGTGGACGTGCCCATCGTGGGACAGGTCAAGCCCGTGCTCAGGGATATGCTCAAGTTCCTCAAAGAGCGCAAATCCGCGCCGGACGCTGCGGCCCTCAAGAGCTGGTGGGAACGCATCGAGGCCTGGCGGGAGGTGGAATGCCTGAAATACGTCAACTCAGACAAGGTCATCAAGCCCCAATTTGCCATCGAAACCCTGCACAAGGTAACCAAACGGCGCAATTTCTATCTGACTTCTGATGTGGGCCAGCATCAGATGTTTGCCGCCCAGTTCTATCCTTTTGAAAAGCCGCGCCGCTGGATCAATTCCGGTGGCCTGGGCACCATGGGCTTTGGCCTGCCGGCGGCCATGGGCGTGCAGCAGGCTTTTCCCAAGGCTACCGTGGCCTGCGTTACCGGCGAGGCCAGTATCCAAATGTGCATTCAGGAGCTGGCGACTTGCGCCCAGCATGATCTTCCGTTGAAGATCATCCTGCTGAACAACGGCTACATGGGCATGGTGCGGCAGTGGCAGGAATTCTTCTATGACAAGCGCTATTCCCATTCCTATGTGGATGCCTTGCCGGATTTCGCCAGGCTGGCGGAGACTTATGGCCATGTGGGCATGACCATAGAGGACCCCGGTGATCTGGAAGCGGCTTACAAGGAAGCCTTTGGCATGAAGAACCGGCTGGTGTTCATGAACGTGATCATCGATCCGGAAGAAAACGTTTATCCCATGATCGAGGCGGGCAAAGGGCATCATGAAATGCATATGTCACCCCACCTGTCCGCGGAACGGGAGCTGGCCTGATGAGACATATCATTTCCGTACTGATTGAAAACGAAGCGGGCGCCTTGGCCCGGGTGTCCGGCCTGTTTGCCGCCCGGGGTTACAACATCGAGTCCCTTACCGTGGCGCCCACCCAGGATGAAACCCTGTCACGCATGACGCTGGTCACCTATGGTGACGAGATGATCATCGAGCAGATCATCAAGCAGCTGAACAAGCTGGTGGACGTGGTGAAACTGCTGGATCTGTCCGACGGCCCCCATATCGAGCGCGAGTTGATGATGGTGAAGGTCAGGGCGGAAAAGGGCATGCGTGAGGAGATGAAGCGCTTGGCGGACATTTTCCGCGCCAATATCATCGACGTTACCGATCGCAGCTATACCATCGAGCTGACGGGGGATGGTGAAAAGCTGGATGCTTTCCTCACCGCAGTGAACGACGATCTGATCATGGAAGTCGTGCGCTCCGGTCCTTTGGGCATCTCCCGTGGCGCCAAGGGATTGGGGCTGTAAAGGATCCATCCCATACATAAATTATGTGCATGATAGTTCTGGTTTATGATTGTAAGTCGGGCTTTAGCCAGACAATCCACCATCGTGTGTCGGACTGAAGTCCGACCTACAGGCGAGTGTGTTTTCATCACCTCAAATGGTCTGTAGTAAGGTATGAGCTATTATGCAAATCTTGAATAACTAACCAAATCAAACAGGTAATCACATGAGCATCAACATCTGTTATGACCAGGACTGCGACATTTCCCTGATCCAGAACAAGAAAGTCACCATCATCGGTTATGGCTCCCAGGGCCATGCCCATGCCAACAACCTGAAGGATTCCGGTGTGGACGTGGTTGTCGGCCTGCGTTCCGGTTCTGCTTCCGCGGCCAAGGCGGAAAATGCAGGTCTGACAGTTAAGCCCATAGATGAGGCCGTGAAAGGCGCGGATCTGGTCATGGTGCTGGCGCCCGATGAGCATCAGGCCGCGCTCTACAGGGCGGTGATTGAGCCCAATATCAAGGAAGGCGCCGCCCTGGCCTTTGCCCATGGTTTTGCCATTCACTACAATCAGATCGTGCCCCGGGAAGACCTGGACGTTATCATGATTGCACCCAAGGCACCCGGTCACACGGTGCGCAGTGAGTTCGTCAAGGGCGGTGGTATTCCCGATCTGGTTGCCGTCTACCAGGATGCCACCGGTCAGGCCAGGGCCATTGCCCTTTCCTATGCCTCTGCCATTGGCGGCGGCCGTACCGGTATCATCGAAACCACCTTCAAGGATGAGACCGAGACGGATCTGTTCGGTGAGCAGGCGGTGCTCTGCGGCGGTGCCGTGGAGCTGGTGAAAGCCGGTTTTGAAACCCTGGTCGAAGCGGGCTATGCCCCGGAAATGGCGTACTTCGAATGCCTGCATGAACTCAAGCTGATCGTCGATCTCATGTACGAAGGCGGTATCGCCAACATGAACTACTCCATCTCCAACAATGCGGAGTATGGCGAGTATGTGACCGGTCCCAAGGTCATCAACGAGGAAAGCCGCAAGGCCATGAAGGAAGCCCTGCACGACATCCAGACCGGTGAATATGCCAAGCAGTTCATCCTGGAGGGCCAGACCAATTATCCTTCCATGACTGCCTACCGTCGTCTCAACGAGGCGCATCCCATCGAGCAGGTGGGTGCCAAGTTGCGTTCCATGATGCCCTGGATCAAGAAGATCGTGGACAAGAGCAAGAACTGATCTGTTGCGCAGACGAAAAAAGCCGGCGTCATGCCGGCTTTTTTTGTCTGGGCTCAGGCGGCTATTCCGGCGCAGGGCCGAATCTCGGGTAGTCGCTCCCGGGAGGCAGGAAGAACTTCTCGTCATCGCTACAGCGGGTGAGGGGAAGAATCAGCAACGAAGGCCGGGCTCCGCGCCCCACGGGGACAAGGCGAAGCACGGCATCCTGGCAGTCGTCGCCGTTCACATTGGCGAAATCCACAGACAGGATGCGGTATCCCGGGGCCTTGGGGTCCCGGATACAGCGCAAACCCATCCCGGTGTGATAGATGTAGCCGCGAAACAGGCCGTTCTCGAAGCGGCAGTCCTTGAGATCTTCTTCCCTTGACTGGTGCATGGGTGTGCTGCTCATGAACATGGAGAAGTTGGGCATGCCCGGCATGGGCGGCGGGCAGGCTGCGGGATTGCGCAGCAACAGATCGAGATCACAGCCGGGCCGCAAGGGCAGGTCGGTGATCCTGGCATTGTAGAAGTCATAGCTGCTGACATAGTCTCTTGACGGTTTCCTGGAATACTTTTTCAGAAAATTGACATAACGGCAGTCGTCGTCAGCTTTCATCCACAAGCGCCGTTCCACGCGATTTCCCCAGTGGCCGGCGCCTTCGAGGAGACGGCTGTTCAGTTTTCCGCAGTCTGCGGGAATGTTGAAGGTTTCTTTCTCAAAACGGGATACGGGTAGCTCGATCTTGTATTCCTGGACTTTCTCACCCGTGTAAGGCGCGCTGAAATAAGGCGCTACCTTGTCAGTGGCGAAAGCAGGTGACAAGAGGGACAGCAGCAAGCTGGCTGCAAGGAAAGCGATAAACCGGCTCATTTTTTTCCTCCTCCATTATCGTTTTGGGACTGTCTGCGCATCATTCCCTGCTTGTTTATCAGCTTGATCATGCGGCGGCTGAGATCGGCAGTAAGATTGGCGAATATTCGGGCCGAAATCACTGGGCGGTGCCTCATGGTGCGTGCTATGCCTTCGCGGGTAAGCACCAGCACGGTGCTGTGTTCCCGGACAATGGCATTGGTTTTTCTGGGAATATTGGCGAACAGGGCGACATCGCCAAAAACGTCCCCCGGCATGAACTGTTCCAGCGGGGTGCAGGTTTCGTCTGAATCGGGAAGACAGACTTCGACCTTGCCCGTCAGCAATACATAGAGTTCAGAGCTGACTTCACCGCGTTTGAACACCAGATCGCCTTTGTTGAATTCCACCATGCGTCCCGAAAGAATGAATTGACGGATCTGCCAGGGCCTCATGTTTTTGAACAATGGGCTTTTCTCCAGCACCTTTTTGCGCAGGCGGAGAGAAAGTATGTCCCAGATGGTGACCAGCCGCAGGGAAGAAACCACAAGAGGCGTGATGATCAGATCCGAGATCAGGGCGGTGGCGATGACCAGGGCGCCGAGAAGACCAAACTGTATGATGGGGTCGAAACTGGCCTGGGTGAATACAAGGAAACCGGTGATCAGGGCCAGGGAGGTTGAAATCACCGGCAAGGCTTCGCCGTAGATGCTGTATTCCATGGCAATTTCATGGCTCTTTCTGGCCTTGAGTTCCCTGTTGTAGCGCAACAGGAAATGCAGGGTGTCGTCCACCGCGATACCAATCGCAATGGCTGCTGCCATGGTCGTGCCGATGTTGAGGGGAATCTGCATATAACCCATAAAACCAAACATGACAATGACCGGAAAAAAGTTGGGCAGGGCAGCCAGCAGACCGACCTTCAGTTCCGTGAACAGCACGCCGATGATGAGCACGATGATCACCAGCAGCAAAGCGATGGACTGTAATTGTCCTTGGATCATGGCGTTGGTTGCCGACAGGCTCAGTACCGAATCTCCGGTTATCTTCGCGTCCAGTCCCGGGTCCAGATTGTGCTGAATGAACTGCTCCAGATCCTTCAACATGGCCTGCAGTTTTTCACTCGATGAAATGCTGTGCCGGACCAGGATACGGGCCTTGCTGTAGTCATCCGTGACATAGGCTGCCACGTCCTTGTGATCGAGAAACATCATCAACTCGGTAATGGCGTCGTCGGATTCCGGCATCAATGATTCATCAAGCTCCTGGAAGGCACCGTTGAGGAGCGATAGATAGTCAGCGAAAGATGCCGTGGATTCAGACCAGCCTTTTTCACGGATGTATTTCTGTATTTTTGCCAGCTCTTCCAGATAGCGCACTTTCAGGAAGGTGTCTTCTATCCCGGAGTCCAGGATGATGGACAGAGATTCCAGGCCCGCCAGGTTTTGGTTGACCAACTCGATTTTCTTGCGTACTTCGGAATTCTTGCCAAGACTGTCGATGGCGTTGTGATTGATGTGGATTCGGGGAATGCCGATGAGCGCTGCCAGCGCCCCGGCGAGAAAGAAAACAACGATGGCTTTACGCTTGCGCCACAGCCATTCCCAATAGCGCTTGGCCATCAGGCGGGACTTGCCGCTGTAGATTCGCGCCTTGCCGTCCAGCTGCCATTTCCCTGCCAGCGCCAGCATGGAGGGAATCAATATAACGGTGGCCAGGAAATTGAGGGCCAGACCCGTGGATGCCACCAGGCCGAACTGCCACAGGGCTTCGATGCGGCTCAGCCCCACGGAAAGAAAGCCCAGGTAGGTGGTGATAAAGGTCAGCATCACGATGTTGCCC
Organism: Sedimenticola sp.; assembly: GCA_027026755.1. Taxonomy (GTDB): domain Bacteria; phylum Pseudomonadota; class Gammaproteobacteria; order Chromatiales; family Chromatiaceae; genus Thiolapillus. The sequence continues at coordinate 30,432 of JALVNE010000050.1, forward strand.
ATGCGGCGGGACATGTGTTTCAGTGCCTCGGTCGTTTCCAGGCCGGCTTTCTGTCCGTGGCGGAATTCGGCCAGGAGATGGATGTCTTCCGTGGATCCCACGATGATGAGCAGAATAGGGATGATGGAGGTAACCACGTTGATGGGAATATCCGCCGCGCCCATGAAACCCAGGGTCCACAGGATACTCAGACTAGCAGTCATGATGGGCAGCAGAATGTCGATGACCTGCCGCAGCAGCAGGAACAGGGCAATGAGCAATGCAGCTATCGCCAGGGGAAACAGGCTGGTCTGCTCATGGCGTATGCGTTCGGCGATTTCCGTGCGAACCTGGGGAAAACCAATGGAAAAACTGGTCTTGTACCAGGGCTTGAGCCCCTGGGCGATCTTGTCCAGATCATGGGTGACGCTTTCATCGTTCCACTGGGGGTTATCCGGATCCACGGGGTTCATGAAGATGGCGACCGCCATGGCATTGTTGTCGGGGGATACCAGGATGTTCCTGAGAAAAGGATTCTTGCGGGCCTCTTCCAGAATGTGTTTTGCCGCTTCGGGGGTTTCAGGCAGTTTTTCCAGGTAGGGTTTCTTGTCCAGGTATCCGTCGACGGTCTTTACCCAGGGAACAGAGAACAGACTTTCGACTTTTTTGGCGAAGGGCAGGGCTTCGAGCCTGGTCAGCGCTTTGCGCAGCGCATGGAGCTTGTCTTTGGCAAGCAGGTCATCCGACTCCAGGTACAACAGGTTGACCTGTTCATCTCCGAATACCTGCTGTACCTGGCGGTAAAAAGCCCGCTCCTCATCGTCTTGCACCAGCATCTCATCTGCAGAAATGCGCACCTCCACCTTGCCGACCTGAAAACTGGCCAGCAAGGAAACCGCCAGGATGATGGCGAGGCCGACAAAGGGGTGGCCGGAAAAGTAACAGAGAATCCGGTTCATGAAGCAAAGGCCTGATCGTCCGCCAGCATTCCGGCTTCATGGCCGTGGCATGGTAGGATGAAGTGGGTGAACGAGAAGTTCATCAATAAATCAATGGGTTACGCTGAGAAATCCGGAGGTGTTTTTATTGGTCCTGTCGTGTGGCGTAAAAGCATAACACAGGGAAATGATGCTGTGGTGCCGCCTGCCTTCCATCGCTGGATACGGGTGGCGCCAGCCGCATACTCCAAATCACATTGGGGGTTGCATTGCGAAGGCTATAGTCAATGACATCAACGTAGGGGCTGTAAGGGTCCCTGGGCAGGGAAGGTCATAAACCCATTCCTGACCAGGGTGAAACCAAAAATATTGCTTAAGTTGATGGCATTGAGGCTATACTTGCGTCATGGACGCACACAAACAAGATGTCGTGGACCTGGAAGCTCATGCCCACAAGCGGAGCAAGGGTATCTACCTGTTACCGAATCTGTTTACCACGGCTGCCCTGTTTTCCGGTTTCTATGCCGTACTGGCAGCCATGAACCACCAGTTTGAGAAAGCCGCGATTGCCATCTTCATCGCCATGATTCTCGATGGACTGGATGGGCGGGTGGCTCGTCTGACCAACACCCAGACAGCCTTTGGCGCCGAATATGACAGTCTTTCTGACATGGTGGCTTTTGGCCTGGCCCCCGCGCTGGTCATGTACGAGTGGGCGCTGCATTCCCTGGGGAAGCCGGGGTGGCTGGCTGCTTTCATTTATACAGCAGGCGCGGCCCTGCGTCTGGCCCGTTTCAATTCCAAGCTGGACGTTGCTGACAGCAACTATTTTCAGGGATTGCCCAGCCCCTCCGCGGCCGCCATCGTGGCGGCCAGCGTCTGGGTGGCCGTGGACAAGGGCATTACGGCACCACAGATGGCCATCATCGGCGGAATCATCACCGGCGTATGCGGCCTGTTGATGGTGAGCAATATCAGGTACAACAGTTTCAAGCATATCGACCTGAAGGGGAAGGTGCCATTTGTCGCCCTGGTGGGAATCGCCCTGGTGTTCGCCATCATCCTCATGGAGCCCCCGCTGATTCTGTTTCTGGTGTTTGCCATCTACGCATTGTCCGGCCCGGTTGCCACGGCGCGGGCAGTGCTGCGGAAATGCGGGAAGTGACCCAGCCGAAACTCGGGTGAGGAAGCCCCGCTGCGAAGCCGGCTTCCCCCTGGCATCCGGTGAATACTTGGGGTATAGTCGGCCCACATACAGCTGCAATAACCAGACCATGATTTGGCAAGCCCCGCATCATTGCAAATCCAGTGAACCGGCATTTCTCCGCCGGGGCCTGCTCCTGCCTGTTGGTCCGCTGCTGCCCTGATGGGCATAGACGACACATCCGCCCTGGCGAGGGCCAAAGCAACGCAAGACAACCCAAAAAAATCCAGAACACAATTCCTGATCAACGGGATGGAGTTGCCTGATGAGCAGTGACAAACTGATTATATTCGATACCACCTTGCGTGACGGGGAGCAGAGCCCCGGCGCGTCCATGACCCGTGAAGAAAAAATCCGCATCGCCAAGAAACTGGAGTTGATGCGGGTGGATGTCATAGAAGCGGGATTCCCCATTGCCAGCGAAGGGGATTTCGACGCCGTGAAAGCGGTGGCTGAAACCGTGCAGGACTCCACCATCTGCGGCCTGGCCCGCGCCCTGGAAAAAGACATCGACCGGGCCGGTGAAGCCCTCAAGTCCGCCAATTCGGCGCGCATCCATACCTTCATCGCCACTTCGCCCATCCACATGCAGCAGAAGCTGCGCATGGAGCCGGATCAGGTGGTGGAGCAGGCCGTCTGGGCGGTGAAGCGCGCGCGCAAGTACACCGACAACGTGGAATTCTCCGCCGAGGACGCGGGGCGCTCGGAGATGGATTTCCTGTGCCGTATCGTCGAAGCCGCCATCGACGCCGGTGCCACCACCATCAACATTCCCGATACCGTGGGTTACAACCTGCCGCACCAGTTCGGCGAAACCATCCGTACACTCATGGAACGGGTGCCCAACTCGGATAAGGCGGTGTTTTCCGTGCATTGCCACAACGACCTGGGCCTGGCGGTGGCCAATTCCCTGTCCGCCGTGCTCAATGGCGCGCGCCAGGTGGAATGCACCATCAACGGCCTGGGCGAGCGGGCCGGCAATGCTTCTCTCGAAGAAGTGGTCATGGCCGTGCGCACCCGCCAGGATGTGTTTCCCTGTAACACTGACCTGGATACCACCCAGATCGTGTCCTGTTCCAAACTGGTGTCCAGTATCACCGGCTTTCCGGTGCAGCCGAACAAGGCCATCGTTGGCGCCAATGCCTTTGCCCACGAATCCGGTATCCACCAGGATGGCGTGCTCAAGAGCCGTGAGACTTATGAAATCATGCGCGCCGAGGACGTGGGCTGGAGCCACAACCGCATGGTGTTGGGCAAGCACTCCGGGCGCAACGCCTTCCGCACCCGCCTCAAGGAGCTGGGCATAGAGTTCGGTTCCGAGGAAAAGCTCAACGCCGCCTTCCAGCGTTTCAAGGCCCTGGCGGACAAGAAGCACGAAATCTACGACGAGGATCTGCAGGCGGTGGTGTCCGAATCCGTGCATGAACTGCGTGACCCGCGCATCAAGCTGGTGTCCCTCAAGGTATGCAGCGAGACGGGCGAAACCCCCACAGCAGATGTGGTGATCTCGGTGGATGGGGAAGAAAAGGCCGTGTCTTCCGCAGGTGCCGGCCCCGTGGATGCCGCTTTTCAGGCCATCGAATCCCTGCTGCAGACGGGGGCCAGGCTGACCCTGTACTCGGTGAACAACATCACCAGCGGCACCGACTCCCAGGGCGAAGTCACCGTAAGGCTGGAAAAGGACGACAAGCTGGTCAATGGTCAGGGCGCCGACACCGATATCGTCATTGCCTCGGCCAAGGCCTATATCAATGCCGCCAACCGCCTGATGACCCCGGTGGAGCGGGAGCATCCCCAGGTGGGAGACGTCTGAGGCCATGGATGGCGGCTGTCGTCAGCAGTATCTCGACGCCCTGGGAATCGTTTCCTGGGTGCGTCGAGGGGACAAGGGAGGTGGTGCTGATGCCGGGGCAGACGAAGCGTCCCTGGAAACGCCGCCAGCTGCTGCCAACCCCGCGCCGGCTGCGACGGAAACTCCGTCCCCGGCACCGGTATCGGCTTGGGAAGCTCTGGAAGCTGCCGTGGCCGGCTGCCAGGCCTGCGAGCTGCACCGCAGCCGTACCCATACGGTGTTCGGCGTGGGTGACCGCAATGCCCGGCTGATGATCATCGGTGAAGCGCCAGGCGCCGAGGAGGACCGCCAGGGAGAGCCGTTCGTGGGACGGGCCGGCCAGCTCCTCAACGCCATGCTGCGCGCCATCGGTCTGGAGCGGGGGCAGGTGTTCATTGCCAATATCCTCAAGTGCCGTCCACCCGGCAACCGCAATCCTGCGCCGGATGAAGTGGCGGCCTGCGCCCATTTCCTCCGGCAGCAGGTGGCCCTGGTGCGTCCGCAGGTGATTCTGGCCGTGGGGGGCGTGGCGGCGCACAATCTGCTGCAGACGGATGACAGCGTGGGACGGCTGCGCCAGCGGGTACATGCCTATGGCGAGAACCGTATCCCCCTGCTGGTGACCTATCACCCGGCCTACCTGTTGCGCCGCCCTGAGGAAAAGGCCAAGGCATGGCAGGATCTGCAACAGCTCCACGGACTGCTGCATACAGACTGAAGATGCTGGAAGCCCGCACCATGCAGGTGGAAGACCTGCCCGCCGTCCTGGCCATCGAGCGCATGGCCTATTCTCATCCCTGGAGCCGGGGAATCTTCGAGGACTGCCTGGCCATCGGCAGCTACGAGTGCCGGGTCTATGAAGAGCAGGGGGTCTTGTGCGCCTACAGCATCATGTCCTGGGGCGCTGGGGAAGCGCATTTGCTCAACATCTGTGTGCACCCGGAACGTCAGGGTCGGGGCCTGGGACGGGAAGTGCTGCAACAGGTGATAGAGCGGGCCAGGAAAAAGGCCGCGGACACGCTGTTTCTCGAAGTCAGGGTATCGAACAGCGGCGCCCGCCGCCTCTATGAATCCGCCGGATTCAACGAGATCGGCCAGCGTTTCGATTATTATCCCGCGGCCCAGGGCAGGGAAGATGCACTGGTATTCGCCCTGCCTTTGTTGTAGCGTACGCAATGATGTTTCCCAGCTTGTATGAAGGTATCCGTCATGGCAGATGAAGACAAGGACAAGACCGCCACCAAGAAAACGAAAAAGAAAGTAGCGAAGAAAAAGACTGCGGCGGCGAAAAAGGTTGCGAAAAAAAAGGTTGCGAAGAAAAAACTGACCGCCAAGAAGGCTGCTGTGAAAAAGAAAGTGACGAAGAAAACCGTGGCTGGGGCGGCATTGGATCAGAGTAAAACGTCGGATCAGAGTAAAACAGGGCCGGCGGAAACCCTGACGGAAGCGGCAGCCGTACCTCCGGAAAAGGTACAGGTATCCAACGACCAGGAGGCCGTGCCCGCAGCCCGGCCCCCGACGGATTCCCCACCTTCCCAAACGTCCGAAGGCGAAAGCGCCACTTGGTGGCTCAACCTGGCGCTGGTATTGGTGCTGGTCGCCATCGCCGCCCTCACGTACGCGATGATACGCTTTGGTGACTTCAAGGGCGTGGACATGGGACGCATCTGGTCCGATTTTTCCCCGTCTTCCACCCCGGTTCAGGTTGTTGAGCAACAGGCAGCCCCCGAGGCAACAGAAAGAACCGACGCAGCACCGGCAGAGGAAGTCATGGTCGTGGAAGAAGAGGTCATTGTCACTGGTGCGCCTGCCACGGAATTGCAACCCCTGCCTGAAGACCAGGTGAAGCTGTTGTGGGAAGCGCTGATGGTTGCTCCGGACCAGCCATGAGTGATTCCTTGTCATGAAAAACAAACTGTTGCCCGTATTGGCAAGCCTGCTGCTCATGACCCTGGGCGTGCTGCTTTATTACTCTTCCACGCCCTACATGAATCTCTACGTGGCGCCCATGATCAAATCCATGGGGTTCGAACCGACGAAACTGATTCTGCTCACGATGCTGGCGCTGATAGCTTTCATCGGCGCTCTCATCGCCGGTTTCTTCAGCGTGTTTCTGTTCGAGATGGTCAGCGGCGGCTATCGGCCCCTGGTCATGGGGCTGGTCTATGCCACGCCCGTCGTGGCCATTCAACTGGCCGTGGTGGTCATGGGATACCTGAATGGCGGTGGCATGCCTCTGGAAGCACTATGGCTCTATCTGGGGGAAGTGCTGGCCATCTACATGGGATTCCTGGTTACGGCCCGGGCGGGGCAGGGCGTGGCCCGGCGCTTCTTTGTGCCGGAAGCGCCGGGTTGATAAACTAGCGCGAATACAGTCCGGTAATGGTGATCGGGGTCGGAGTCAAATGGGAGGATGTTGGGAAGATCCGATGGCATGGAACAATTTGATCCCGATCCTTGTAACAGTTGGGTGGAATTTGACTCGGATCCCTTTGCAATAGCTTGGGCTATTGGTTCAATCGCAAATCCGCACCTGAACGCCGCTCCCGGCGCGATCATTGCGCTCCCGGGCGAAATGTTCTGGCTAGCGTGAATACAGCCCGGTAATGGTGCTTTCCGCCAGTTTGTGCTGGTTGATGTAGTAGCCCACCTTGGCTGCCGGCGCATCGTCCTGCAAAGGCAGTTTTTCCACGTCCAGCGCATACAGGGTGATGTGGTAGTGATGGATGCCATGCCCTTTGGGCGGGCAGGGACCGCCATAACCCTTGCTGCCGAAATCCGTGAGCGACTGAACGGCCTGTTCCGGCATGAGGCCGGAAGAGGGATTGCCGGCATTGGCGGGCAGTTTACGGGTATCCCGGGGGATGTTGAATACCACCCAGTGCCACCAGCCGCTGCCCGTGGGGGCGTCCGGGTCGTGGATGGTGAGGGCGAAGCTCTTGGTGCCGGATGGAATGTCTTTCCATTTCAGAGCGGGAGAAATGTTTTCCCCGTTACAGCCGAAACCTTTGTATTCCTGCTGCTTCTTCATGCGCACCTGATTGCTCACGTCCGGGCTTTGCAGTTCCAAGGCCAGGCTCGCCTGTGTCGTCAGGCCCAGTAGGCAGCCGAAAAGAAATGTTCCCGCATGTTTCATGTAATTGTCCCCTCATGGAAAGATGATTTGTCGTCTGCCCAGTATAGCCTTATTTCCCAGTCTTTCGGGGATTCACTGGCTGTTGAAAAATACCGTTTTGCGACAGCCTATGTGGGGACAAGGGCCTGCCGCCATTTTCGATGGTTGTAAGCCATTGAAAATGAAGGGGCCAGGAACCAAAGAAAAAGGGGCTGCGTTTTCACACAGCCCCTTTGGGGTATGGTGCCGAGGAGAGGACTTGAACCTCCACGGGGTTGCCCCCACTAGCACCTGAAGCTAGCGTGTCTACCAATTTCACCACCTCGGCAAGAATCTCGGGCGCCGCCCTCGTTCTTGAGGCGCGCACTGTACAAGGTGGCGGTGGTTCTGTCAACCATCAATCTTCACTGGCCTGTACGCCGGGGCGATACACTTTGTAGACATATACGGGAATGTCCAGATCTCCCAGGTGCTTTTCGATGAGGGGTTCCACGTCCTCCCAGTCCAGCCCGCCCACCCCGGTAGCCAGGCGGGGCAGGGCGATGGAAGTGAGCCCCTCCTTCACGGCAATTTTACGCAATGCCTTGAGGGCATGATTCACGTTGGGCAGGGTGGCGGGCTCGGGTTTGGCGCCATGGCCGTAGCCACCGTTCTGGGTGATGAGGTTGATGATGCGCACGCCGTCCGGGCCGCCCCACATCCAGGCTTCACCCGGCTTGGGGTGATGCTGGTGGCACCAATGATGGAAATCCTTGTGCATGGCGGGATATTTTTCGTGCAATGCCTTGGCCAGTCCCTGGTTCATGGGGTCATTGGCGGCAACACCGTGGGCAATGGCCTGTGCCCTGGTCAAGAGAATGTCACCTTCCACATTCTTGATCATTGTTGTTACTCCTTGGTTGCTGTTCATTGAGCCTGATTACAGCTTAGAGCCATTCCAAGGAACAGGCATTGACCTGAGGCAATATCGCCGGTTGGAACAAGTATTCTGCCGGAAACCGGACAAGGGCGTATAATGTGGCGCTGAAATATTCATACAGTTAAGGTAATCAGGCCTGTGGCCAAATCCAGAAAGAAGCAGAAATCACCCAAAAGTGATCCCTACCGCGCCCGGGAAGAGCGCAAATACGACAATCCCATTCCCAGCCGGGAATTCATCCTGGAAACCCTGGAACAGCACGGCGTCCCCGTAAAGCTGGAAGATCTCCCGCCGCTGCTCGGCATCGACGACGAAAAGCAGATCGAGGCCCTGGGATACCGCATCAAGGCCATGATCCGTGATGGCCAGCTGGTGCGTAACCGGCGCGGCGGCCTGTGCGTGGTGAACAAGAAAGATCTCATCGCCGGGCGGGTGATTGCCCATCCCGATGGCTTTGGCTTCCTGCGCCCCGACGAGGGCGGGGACGACCTGTTCCTCTCGCCCCGGGAAATGCGCCCCCTGTGGCATGGCGACCGGGTGGTGGTGCAGGTCACGGGCATGGACAGGCGCGGCCGCCGCGAAGGTTCCGTGGTGGAAATCCTGGAGCGGGCCCACAGCCAGGTGGTGGGCCGTCTGCATATCGACGCCGGCATGGGCTTCCTGGTGCCGGACAACAAGCACATGACCCACCGCATCGTCATTCCCGATGAGCATTTCAATGGGGCCAAACAAGGCCAGATGGTGGTGGTGGAGATTCTGGAACACCCCACCAAGTGGCGTCAGCCCATTGGCCGGGTGGTGGAGATCATCGGCGACCATCTGGCGCCGGGCATGGAAACCGATGTCGCCATACGCACCCACGAGATTCCCGTGGACTGGCCGGAGGACGTGGAGCGGGAAATCGCCCGGCTGTCGGAGGAAGTGCCGGAGGAGGCCAAGGAAGGGCGCGTGGATCTGCGCGATCTGCCCCTGGTGACCATCGACGGCGCCGATGCCCGGGATTTCGATGACGCCGTGTATTGCAGGCGCACGCCCAAGGGCTGGAAACTGCTGGTGTGCATCGCCGATGTCTCCGCTTATGTGAAGCCCGGCAGCGCCCTGGACGAGGAGGGATACAAACGGGGCAATTCCACCTATTTCCCGGACCGGGTGGTGCCCATGTTGCCGGAGATCCTTTCCAACGGCTTGTGTTCCCTCAATCCCCGGGTGGACCGCCTGTGCATGACCGCCGAGCTGTTCATCGACCGTCAGGGCAATATCCTGCGCTCGCGTTTCTTCGAGGGGGTGATGTGTTCCCAAGCACGCCTGACCTATGACGAAGTGGCTGCCATGCTCTACGAGGGCGACAATAAGCTGCGCAAACAACACGCCAGGCTGCTGCCCCATCTGGAGGAGCTGGACAAACTTTATCAGGCCCTGCACGGCGCGCGCAGGAAACGCGGCGCCATCGATTTCGATACGGTGGAAACCCGCTTCGAGTTCAGCGAGGAAGGGCGCCTGAGCGGCATCGTGCCCACCACGCGCAACGATGCCCACCGCATCATCGAGGAATGCATGCTGGTGGCCAATGTGGCCGCGGCGCGTCTGCTGCTGCGCAAGAAGATTCCGGCTCTGTACCGGGTGCACGAGCCGCCCAGCGAGGACAAGCTCAGCGACCTGCATGAATTCCTGGCCCAGCTGGGCCTCAGTCTGGGAGGCGGCAGCAAGCCCACGGCCAAGGACTATGCCGAACTCATCGAGAAGATCAAGGACAGGCCTGATGCCAACATGATCCAGACGGTGCTGCTGCGCTCCATGATGCAGGCCATCTATTCTTCGGAGAATATCGGCCATTTTGGCCTGGCGTTTCCCGCCTATACTCACTTCACCTCGCCCATACGCCGTTATCCCGACCTGCTGGTACACCGCGCCATCCGTCACCTCATTACCGATGGCCGGCCGGAAACCTTTGAATATTCCTTCCCGCAGATGGCCACCATGGGGGAGCACTGCTCCATGACCGAGCGGCGCTCCGACGAGGCCACCCGGGATGCCGCCGATGCCCTGAAATGCGAATACATGCTGGACAAGGTGGGGCTGGAATTCGAGGGGCTGATCGTCAGCGTGAACAGTTTCGGAGTATTCGTGGAACTCAAGGACGTGTATATCACCGGACTGGTGCATATCACTTCCCTGGATCACGACTTCTTCCATTTTGACCCCATTGCCCACAAGCTGGTGGGCGAGCGCAGCGGCAAGACCTACCGCCTCGGGGACGCCATCCAGGTGGTGGTGGCCGCCGTGAGTCTCGATGACCGTAAGATCGACCTGGCCCTGGCCAATCGCGGTGAAAAGCCCGCAAAAGGTGAAAAGCCCCCGCGCAAGGGAAGGAAGAACAGGAGCCGCCGTTCCCGGCAGCGCAGGAAGGGATGAACGATAACGCCCGGATCATCGCGGGCATTCACAGCGTTCGCGCCGCCTTGAAGCACGGCGGGGAGCAGGTGCAGCGCATCTGGTTCGATGCGCGGCGCAATGACCGCCGGCTGGGCCAGCTGCTGTCCCGGGCGCGCAAGCTGTATGTGGAACTCATTTCCACCGACAAAGCCGAGCTGGACCGCCTGGCCCAGGGCGGCCAGCATCAGGGAATCGTCGCCCAGGTGAAAATGGCGGCAGCGCTGAATGAGCGCGCTTTGGATGAACTCCTGTCCAACCTGGAAGAAGCGCCTTTCCTGCTGGTGCTCGACGGCGTGCAGGACCCGCACAACCTGGGGGCCTGCCTGCGCACCGCGGATGCCGCGGGCGTGCATGCGGTGATCGCCCCCAAAGACCGGGCCGTGGGGCTCACCCCCGTGGCCTGCAAAGTGGCCAGCGGCGCGGCCGAGTCCGTGCCCTTCATCCAGGTCACCAATCTCGCCCGCACCCTGCGCCAGCTGCGGGATGCCTGCAATCTGTGGGTGGTGGGGCTTGCCGGGGAAGCAGAACAGTCCCTTTACGATAGTGACCTGCGAGGGCCGCTGGTGGTGGTCATGGGCAGCGAGGAGAAAGGTCTGCGGCGTCTGGTGCGGGAGCAGTGCGATATCCTCGTCTCTTTGCCCATGCGCGGCGCGGTGGAAAGCCTGAACGTCTCCGTGGCGACCGGTATTACCCTTTTCGAGGCGCTGCGCCAGCGCAATTCCTGATTCCTGCAAGGGCCGGCCAGCGTATGGCTGAAATTTCTTTCAGCATCTTAAGGCGCAATTGGACTATTATTTAAAGATAAGTTGTAGGGAAACAAGGGAATGCAACGATGATTCGTCCATCAAGCCCATCTCTTCGTGTTGGTTGTCTGGGATTGATCGGTGGGCTGCTGCTGAGCCTGCAGGGAAAGGTGAGAGCGGGGGATACCGATGAATGGCTTTACAGTTTTCAGCCGGGCGACAATCTGTGGAATATCACCGAGCGGTTTCTCATCGATCAGAGCTACTGGAGCAGGCTGGTCCGCCTGAACAAGGTGCGTCATCCCCGGCGTATGCCACCCGGAACCCAGGTGCGCATTCCCTTGAAATGGCTGAAAGTCAAAGCGGCCAGGGTCAGGGTACAGGATGTGCGGGGGGGAGTTGTGCTGAGCCGGGGAAACCGTTCTCCGCAGTTCCTGGCGCCTGGAGATCTGCTGCAGCAAGGTGATCGTCTGACTCTGGGAAAGGATGCCAGCGTGCTGCTGGAATTTGCCGATGGCACCCGCCAGCTTCTCAGTGGCGATGCCGAGGTGGAACTGGTGCGGGTCAACCGCTTTTCGGATACCGGTATCGGGGATACCACCATCAGGATATTGCGCGGGGACACGGAAAACCGGGTTCCGCGGGCGGGCACCCGGTTTGAGATCCGCACGCCGTCTGCCAACACCGCGGTGCGGGGCACGCGGTTCCGGGTCAAGGTTCCTCCCTCCGAGCAAAACCGCTCCCGGGTGGAAGTGCTGGAGGGGACAGTGGACGTCTCGGGGGATAAGGGCAGGCTGGCCCTCGCCGCCGGGTTCGGTACCCTGGTGGAGCAGGGCAAGGCGCCGGCGCCAGCGGTGGAATTGCTGCCGGCTCCTGTCATGGAGGCTGTCTCCGGCGTGATGCGGGAGCTTCCCCTGGAGCTGCGCTGGCGGAAAGTCGCTGGTGCCCGGGCCTACCGTCTGCGGTTTTTCAACAGGGAAGGCGATGGTGTGCCTGTCATGGATGTTCAGCTGTCTCAACCCCGCTTCAGCAACAGTGCCCTGCCGGACGGCGACTACCAGCTGCGCCTGAGCGCCCTGGACCTGGCCGGACTGGAAGGAAAGGAGGCGGAAGCCGTGTTCACCCTCGATGCCAGGCCGGTTCCTCCCGTAGCGATGCGCCCGGCGCCGGACAGCAAGCTTCGGGGGGAGACAGCCAGCTTCGAGTGGTCCACGCCCCCCGAGGTGAGCAGCTATGTTTTTCAGTTGTCTCCAGACCCGGGTTTTCTTACCGGCGTGACGACTCGTGACGGCCTGCGGAAGACCCGCCTGGAAATTTCGCCGTTGCGCCAGGGCGTCTGGTTCTGGCGCGTGGCTTCCGTCCATGAGGGGGAACAGGGGCCCTGGGGAAAGGCGCAGCGTTTCGAGCTGAAGCCGGAGCCGAAGGTGCCGCAGGTCGGTGTTGCCACCGACAAGAATCAGATGCAGCTTCACTGGCAGCCAGGTGAACAGGGACAGCGCTATCATTTGCAGATTGCCGAAGACAAGGCATTTGGAGACTTGCTTGTGGATGAGTTGCTGACGGAACCACGCTGGCTCTCACCAAGAGCTGACAGTCCTGTTTACTTCCGGGTGCGGATTATCGACAGTGATGGCTATGCGGGCGCCTGGAGTCCTGTGCAAACCATCTTCCCCGAGCCGGAGCCCTGGTATGTGTTCGGCATACCCGCCATAGCCATCATACTGCTTGCCCTCTGAGATGACGGACAGACGCCACAAGGATTGGGGCATGAGGCTCGTGTTGGGTGGCATCCTGATCCTGTTCGCCCTGTGGGCTACCCGGCAGTCATGGTTTTCTGTGCTGGATGGATTTGTCTATGATCGTTTCATCGGTCACCTGGATACCCCAGTAGTGGATGACATTCTTATCGTGGCCGTAGACTCCAAGAGCCTGAGCGCTCTGGGGCGCTGGCCTTTTTCCCGAAAGCTGCACGCCGAACTGCTGGACATCATTGCCCGGGGAAATCCCGCCGCGGTAGGCGTGGATATCAACTTCGCCGAACCCGACAGAGCGCATCCGGAGGACGACCAGGCCCTGGTGCGAGCCACGCGGGATGCAGGAAATATTGTGTTTCCCGTGGTATTGGAGGAGTACGGTCCCGGTGGGGAGCTGCGCGAAAGTCTGCCTTTTCCCGCGTTACGGAAAGTGGCCGCGGCCCTGGGGCATGTGCATGTGAAACTGGAATCGGACGGAATTGCGCGCTCGGTATTTCTCATGGCGGGGTTGAACAGGCCCAGCTGGCCGGCTTTTTCTCTGGCCATGGCCAGAATCGGTGGCGACTGGCCGGCAAGCCGGGGTTTTCCCAAATCCGGCGAAACCCCGGTCTATCGGGACATGTCGGCCAGTGTCTGGCGTAATCACCGCCAGGTGCTGATTCCCTTTCCAGCTGGTGGCCAGGACCTGGACAGGGTGTCCTATGTTGACGTGATCCAGGGCAAAGTGGCGCCAGCGCGCTTTCAGGGTAAATATGTGCTGCTGGGGGCTGCGGCGGCAGGACTGGGTGACAATATACGCACGCCGGTTTCCCCCTATGGAAGGCATGTCATGGGAGTGGAATTCAACGCCTGGGTATTGAATGCCCTGTTGCAAAACCGCCTGATCATACCTGTGTCCCGAATCTGGCAGTATGGCGGCAACATCCTGTTGATCCTGCTCATGTTGATGATATACCGCCCCAGGGGCTGGAAATGGCTCTATGGCATCGCCCTGTTGTCCGCGGGCGTCATCCTGGGGGATTTTCTGCTGCTCTCCCTGTTCGGCTATTGGTATCCCCCGGCGGTCATGCTCATGAGTATCCTGTTCTTTTTTCTGGCGGCGAACTGGCACCTGGTGAGAAAACTGCTGAAGGTGCTGTTCGAGGAAAGACGCCTGTCACAGACTGCCTTGACCGCCATTGGCGAAGCCGTGGTGCATCTGGACGGCAAAGGGCATATCGTCAAATTCAATCCCGTTGCCGAAAAGTTTGCAGGGAAAAGAGCCGCAGAGGTGAATGGCCGCCCGGTGGATGAGGTGTTTCGCTTCTTCCTTCCCGGAGGGCAGGCTTTTCCCCTGCGGGATCAGATGGATGGAAGCCCTCGTGACTTCAGCCGGGACTTGTTGCTGAAGAGCTTCGACGGGACGGAATACCGGGTCAATCTGGTACTCAACAAGGTGTCCCGTTCCGCCGGCAACAATCAGACCACGGTGATGGTTCTGACGGATGTGAGCAAGGAACACGCCCTGGCCAGTGAAGTCTCTCACCGGAAGACGCACGATATGCTCACGGGGCTGCCCAACCAGATCCTCATGACCCGGTATCTGAAGACCCTGATCGACGAGGCGGGGAGTGATTCCGGCACATTCGCGGTGGTCTATCTGGATATCGATCATTTCTCCAAGATCAACGAAGTTCGGGGCCTGGAGGTGGGAAACCGCCTGCTGCGCGCAATAGCTGGAAAGCTGAAGGACTTCCTCGGTGAGGAGATAAAGCTGGGCCATGTCGGGGGAGATGAATTTCTTCTGGTTCTGCGGGAGTTTGAACTCAAACGGGGCATGGATGACATGGTGGGGTTGATCTTTGCCCTGTTTGTCAGGCCCTTGCCCATCAGGGACGTGGGCGAGATGCGGATCTCCGTCACTCTGGGTGTGAGCCTCTACCCCCAGCATGGCCGCAGTCCGGAAGAACTCATCGGTCATGCCAGTGCCGCCATGCACTACGGCAAGGCGGAAGGGGGAAACCAGATCGTCTATTACGAACCCGGCATGCAGGACAAGGCCTTCCGCCTGTTGGAGATCGAATCCTGTCTGCACCGGGCTGTGGAGAAAGGGAGTCTCGAAGTGTTCTACCAGCCCCTGGTGGAAGCCGCCACCGGGAAGATAATCGGGGTTGAGGCGCTGGCGCGACTCAACAACGAATCCGGGCAAGCCATTTCCCCCGAGGAATTCATCGGCGTGGCCGAGCGTAATGGCCTCATCACGGAAATGGGTTATCAACAGCTGCATCGCGCCTGCAAACAACTCGTGAAATGGCGTACTCAGGGGTTCGACCTGAGGCTGTCCTGTAATTTTTCTCCCCGCCAGATGAACAGCCCGGGCGTGGTGGACAAGATCCGGCATATCGTGCAGAACACAGGCGTCGAGCCGGCATGGCTGGAGTTCGAGATCACCGAAAATCTGTTACTGTCCAGCACGCCAAAGGTGGACGAAGTGCTGGAGCAGGTACAGGCCCTGGGTATGGGCATTGCCATCGACGATTTTGGCACTGGCTACAGCTCCATGAGCTATTTGACCCGGTTCGACTTCGACCGCCTCAAGATCGACCGTTCTTTCGTCAAGGAACTCGATGCCAGTAAAGACACCCGCGCCATCACGTCCGCCATCATCACCATGGCCCACGAGTTGGGCATGGCCGTGGTGGCGGAGGGCGTGGAGACGCGGGAACAGTATGAGCTGCTTCTTGCCCTGCGCTGCGATGAGATGCAGGGATATTACCTGGGCCGCCCCATGCCTGCCAGGGAACTGGAGGTCCGCCTGATTTCTGATGGGGGCATGGTCAAGGGAGATAGTCCTGGCGGGATATAGTGTTTATCAGCAGCCTGCCAGGACAAGAATCCATATGGCTTTTCGACAACCTGTTTCCATCATGGACGAGGAATCCCTTTCCCCGGCCCTTGCGGCCCGGAGCCGGAAAATCGCGGTTTTCTAGCCTCAAGGCTTTGAAAAAGCTTGATATCGGTGGCCTGTTCTCCTAAAATCCGCGCTCCTGATCGGCTTTCGGGCCGATTCTCCTTGCCTCACCGTTCGTGCGGGAGGCTGTTTACTAGCCATAAGGAGCGACAATGCGACACTACGAAATCGTTTTCATGGTCCATCCGGACCAGAGCGAGCAGGTGCCCTCCATGATCGAGCGCTACGTTGCCAGCATCCAGGAGGATGGGGGCAAGGTTCACCGCCTGGAAGACTGGGGCCGCCGCCAGCTCGCCTATCCCATCAACAAGCTGCACAAGGCGCACTACGTGCTCATGAACATCGAGTGCGAAAGCAAGACCCTGAACGACCTGGAGACGGCTTTCCGCTTCAATGACGCCGTGATTCGTCACCTGACCATCCGTCGTGACGATGCCATCACCGAACCCTCTCTGCTGGCCCGGGCCGAGGAGAAAGACGCAGCTCCCGAAGCTGCAGCCTGACGACAGGAGGATACAGAATATGTCACGTTACATGCGTCGCAGAAAATATTGCCGTTTCACTGTGGAGGGCATCACCGAGATCGACTACAAGGATCTCGTCCTGCTCAAGCAGTATGTCAGCGAGTCGGGCAAGATCGTGCCCAGCCGCATCACGGGTACCAGCGCCAAGTATCAGCGCCAGTTGGCCACGGCCATCAAGCGCGCCCGTTTCCTGGCCCTGATGCCTTATACCGATTCCCACAAATAAGTTTCTTTTCAGGATCAACTTTCTCCCGCGGGAGATCAGTTGTCCCAAAGAAAATGTGGATCGCCCCTTGTGGAATGCGCGGGCCGGAGTCGAACTTGGGCACCGCGCGGGAGAAAGCCTGATGCAGGCCCTGGCGGCCTTCATCATGAAAGGCCGGATGCAGGCCGTCATGGTGGCCTCGGTATTCACCGTGCTGGCGCTGCTCATCACTCCCCTGGGGATAGCCAGCTCCGCCGTGGTGGCCCTGGTCACTTTGCGGCAGGGCTTCCGGGAAGGCCTGCTGGTCATGTTCCTGGGGCTGGCGGCGCTGATGGGACTGGGCATGCTGCTGTTCGGGCAGCCCGTTTCCCTGGCCCTTGCCGGGGGGCTGCTGTGGATGCCCATGCTGCTTCTGGCGGAGCTGTTGCGCGCCACCCGGTCCCTGAGACTGGTGGTCGAGGTGGCGGTTCTGCTGGGCGCCCTGGCCATTGGCGTGCAGTACCTGGTGCTGGACGATGTGGCCGGGTTCTGGGCCGGGATACTGGAAGAATACAGCGCCCAGATCATGGACCCCAATGTGGTCAGCGAGGCAGAGCGCAAGGCCATGGTGACGGAGATGGCGCCCTGGATGGCCGGCGGCATGGGCGCCGCCTGGTTCCTGCAGCTGGCCCTGTCCCTGTTTCTGGCCAGAAGCTGGCAGGCCCTGCTGTACAACCCGGGCGGCTTTGGCGAGGAACTGCGCCAGCTCAGGCTGGGGTACTGGCTGCTGATTCTGGTGCCGCTGTTGCTGGTGCTGGGCAGTTTGTCGGATACGCCGGGACTGGCTTCACAGCTTGCCCTGGTGGGAATGGCGGCCTTTTTTCTGCAAGGCGTGGCCCTGGTGCATGGACTGGTCAAGGCGTTCAATGCCAACCCGGGCTGGCTGATCGGTTTTTACATGTTGTTGGTCATTGGCATGCCGGCGAGCTTCACCGCGGTTTCTGCGGCAGGTTTTGCCGATGGCTGGTTGAATTTTCGGGCGAAAGTCCGGGCTCGTGGCCCCAAGGGCGGCGAGTGAAAGACCTGAACGAGGTACGAGTAAAATGGAAGTGATTCTTCTGGACAAAGTAACTGGCCTGGGTGATCTGGGCGACAAGGTAGCGGTCAAGCCTGGCTATGGCCGTAATTTCCTCATTCCCAGCGGCAAGGCCATCCCCGCCACCCGCGACAACCTGGCGGAGTTCGAAAAGCGTCGCGCCGAGCTGGAGAAAGAGGCCGCCGAGAAGCTGGCCGCTGCCGAATCCCGCAAGGCGTCCATCGAAGGACTGGAGAGCATCACCATTGCCCACAAGGCGGGTGAGGAAGGCAAGCTGTTCGGTTCCGTGGGTACCAGCGACATCTCCCGCGCCTGCGGCGAAGCCGGTGTCACCGTGGAAAAGCACGAAATTCGCCTGCCGGAAGGCCCCATGCGTTCCACCGGCGAGTTCGACATCGTGCTGCATCTGCATCCGGACGTGAACGCCAATCTGAAGGTCATCATCGTCGCCGAGGAGTAATGGCTGGCCCCCTGGGGCCCGTCGAAGCTGAGCGTCCTTCGCATTGTCTCCTGTTCCTGTTGGAGGATGCGCCGTGTTGCCGCATCCTCTATCGGGCAGGGGAAATGAGATACATGAAGAAGTTGTGATAAG
>JALVNE010000051.1 GCA_027026755.1 Sedimenticola sp.
CGGGAGCTGCGCTACGAACCCTATTTCCTGACCGTGCAGGATATCGTCCAGTTCGCACGCAGCCGCGGTATTCTCTGCCAGGGACGCGGCTCCGCAGCCAACTCCACCGTCTGCTACTGCCTGGGGATCACCGAGGTGGACCCGGCCCGGCTCGACCTGCTGTTCGAGCGTTTCATCTCCAGGGAGCGGGATGAACCACCGGACATCGACGTGGACTTCGAGCACGAACGGCGCGAGGAGGTGATCCAGTACATCTACCGCAAATACGGCCGGGATCGCACCGCCCTGGCCGCCACGGTGATCCGTTACCGGCCACGCAGCGCCATCCGGGATGTGGGCAAGGTATTGGGACTGAGCCGGGATCAGATCGACCGGCTGGCCAAATCGGTACGCTGGTGGGATGGCAGAAAAATATCCCCCGAGGGGCTGAAAGAGATTGGATTTTCAGCCGATAATCCATTGATTCAGCGCCTGATCCGGCTGGTGGAAGGGATTATCGGCTTTCCACGCCACCTCTCCCAGCATGTGGGGGGATTCATCATCTCCGAGGGGCAGCTCTCCCGCCTGGTCCCCATCGAAAATGCCGCCATGGCCGACCGCACCATCATCCAGTGGGAGAAGGACGACCTGGAGGCGCTGGGGCTGCTGAAGGTGGATGTACTGGCGCTGGGGATGCTCAGCGCCATCCGCAAGGCGCTGGCCTATGTGAATGGCTACAGCGGTACGAAGCTGAGCATGGCGACCCTGCCGGCGGAGGACCCCGCTGTCTACCGGATGATTCAGAGGGCCGATACCATCGGCCTGTTCCAGATTGAATCCCGCGCCCAGATGTCGATGCTGCCCCGCCTGAAACCCGGCTGTTACTACGATCTGGTAATCCAGATCGCCATCGTCCGCCCCGGCCCCATCCAGGGCGACATGGTGCACCCCTATCTGATGCGCCGCAGCGGCAGAGAGCCGGTCAGCTACCCCAGCCCGGCGGTCAAAAAGGTGCTGCAACGCACCCTGGGCATACCCATCTTTCAGGAACAGGTGATGCAACTGGCAATGGTGGCAGCCGGGTTCAGCGCCGGCGAGGCGGATCAGCTACGCCGCGCCATGGCCGCCTGGAAACGCAAGGGCGGACTGGAAAAATTTGAACAGAAACTGCTCACGGGAATGAAAGCACGCGGCTACCCCGAGCCGTTCGCCCGGCAGATATTCCGCCAGATCCGGGGGTTTGGCGAATACGGTTTTCCCGAATCCCACTCCGCCAGCTTCGCCCTGCTCGCCTACGTCTCTGCCTGGCTCAAGTGCCACCACCACGCCGCCTTCACCTGCGCCCTGCTCAACAGCCAGCCGATGGGGTTCTATGCCCCCTCCCAACTGGTGCAGGACGCCGCCCGGCATGGCGTCGAAATCCGGCCGGTTGATCTGCGCTACAGCGAATACGACAGCACCCTGGAGGCGACAGAAAACAGCACCTGCCCCGCCCTGCGCCTCGGCCTGCACATGGTCAAGGGGCTCTCCGGCACAGCGATTGAACGGCTGCTGGCGGCCCGGCGCAAGGCCCCGTTTCAAAATCTGCAGGATATCGTCTCCCGCACCCGGTTACAGCGGAATGATCTCGAGGCCCTGGCCGCAGCGGATGCCTTGCAGGGACTGGCCGGTAATCGCCACCATGCCGCCTGGCAGGCAAGCGGCACCGAGCAGCCCCTGCCCCTGCTGCCAACCCCACACTTCAAAGAGCCGGAACCCCTGCTGCGCAAACCAACCGCAGGTGAAGAGGTAACGGCAGACTACGCCAGCACCGGACTCAGCCTGAAACAGCACCCGCTCGCCCTGCTACGGAAGCGGCTCAGGAAGCGCAACATCTGCACCGCACGGGAGTTGTGGCAGCTACCCAGCGGCAGTCATGCACGCGTGGCGGGGCTGGTGATCGGACGCCAGCGCCCCGGCTCCGCCAGCGGCGTTATTTTTGTCACCCTGGAGGATGAGACCGGCAACAGCAACATCGTGGTCTGGCCGAAATTCGCCGAAGCCCAGCGCAAGCCCCTGCTCAAGGCACAACTGCTGGTGGTAGCCGGCACCGTGCAGCAGGAAGAGGGGGTACTGCATCTTATCGCCGGACGACTGGAAGATCTGAGCAGTTGGCTGGGGGA
>JALVNE010000052.1 GCA_027026755.1 Sedimenticola sp.
TCCTGCTTGGTATAGGGGATTTCCACCCCTTCGGCATTGAAGCGGTTGTAGATGTCTTCCAGGAGCATGTCTGTCACCTGTCCCCGCAGGGAAGGCCGGTCCACCCAGCAGAGCAACTCGAAATCCAGGCTGGAAGCGCCAAAGGCCCGGAACCGCACCCGGGCCTCGGGATGGTGGCAGACCTTCGGGCAATCGCCGGCGACAGCCATGAGAATACGGCGCACCTGGGCCGTATCCGAGCCATAGGCGACGCCCACGGGAATGCGGATACGGTATTTTTCATGGGGACCGCCGGATTCATTGATGACCTTGGTATTGCCCATGATGGAATTGGGGATGGTCAGCTCCACATCATCCCGGGTGAGAATGCGCGTGCTGCGGATGCCGATATCCGTCACTTCCCCGCGCTCTCCGGAATCGAGCACGATGTAATCACCGATCTTGTAGGGGGCATCCGTGAGGATGAACACCCCGGAGATCAGATTGGCCACCGTGTCCTTGGCGGCAAAACCGATGGCGATGCCCGCCACGCCTGCCGAGGCCATCCAGGCGGTCATGTCTATGCCCCAGGCGCTGAAGATCATGTAGGTGGCGACCGCAATGGCGAGTATGGTCGCCAGGTTGTCGAACAGGGGCAGGGTGCGCGGCTGGATGAAGCCGGTGGCGCCCTGGCGGTTGGCCACGGCATGCAGGATGATCTTGGCGAAGCGAATGGCGAATACCATCCACACCAGCACGCTGATGCTTTGCAGGGTGGCCATGATGTCGCCCTGTACGGATTGGTTCAGGGGCGTGATGCGTACGGCAATGGACAGGCCGATCATCAGCAGCATGTAAAAGAGCGGGGGGCGGATGATCTCCACCAGCTGATCGTCGAATTCGAATGACGTGCGGGTCACGATGCGTTTCAGCAGGGCCTTGAGTATGCCGGTGAGCACATAGGCGGCGATCAGGGCCACCAGGGCGACGACGCCCGCCTTGAACCAGGGGTTGCCTCCCATGAGGTTCAGCAGGGACTGGATTCTTGCTTCCAATTCGTTCATATCATTCAGTCTCTTATCCGGCCTTCCTTGCCACTGACAAGATTGGCGATATTGCTGCGGTGGCGCCAGAACAGCCAGACGGACATGACAATCTGCATGATGACCAGTTCCGGGGCTGGCCAGAACCACCAGACGATGAGCGGCGCCAGGGCCATGGCCACCAGGGCCGCCAGAGAGGAGATGTTCATGACCTTGGCCACGAACAGCCACACCAGGGCCACGCTCAAGCCAATGGGCCAGTACAGGCCAAATTGCGCGCCCAGGGCCGTGGCCACGCCCTTGCCGCCCTTGAAGCCAAAGAAAACGGGATAAAGATGCCCCAGGAAGGCCGCCATGGCAGTCAGGGCCAGGATCAGCGGCGAGGCCTGCAGGGCGTGGGCGGCCAGCATGGGAATCAGGCCCTTGAGGGCGTCGCCCAGCAGGGTGATGGCCGCTGCCTTTTTGCCGCCGATGCGCAGCACATTGGTGGCGCCGGGGTTGTTGGAGCCCTGGGTGCGCGGGTCCGGCAGCCCCATCAGGCGGCACACGATGATGGCGCTGGAGATGGACCCCAGCAGGTAGGCGGCGGGCACGAGCAGGTAGGGCAGCATAACGGTATCCATGACGCGGTTTGTGCGTATGTTAAGCTATTCCCTCGTCAATTTCCCAGCCTCTCACCGAATGGATATCGTCTTCGTTCGCCAGCTCCAGCTCCAGGCCGTCATCGGTATTCACGACTGGGAGCGGGAAAGGCCCCAGCCCCTGGTCATGGACCTGGAGCTGGCCGCGGATGTGCGCCGCGCCGCCGCCAGCGAGCGCATCCAGGACGCCCTGGATTACCATGCCGTCTCCCAAAGGCTCACCGAGTACGTCGCGGCCAGCGAGTTCCAGCTGCTGGAGACGCTTGCCGAGGGCTGTGCCGAGCTGTTGCAGCGGGAGTTTCACGTCGGCTGGCTGCGCCTGACGCTGCACAAGCCCCAGGCGGTGGACAATGCCGCCTCCGTGGGCGTGATCATCGAGCGCGGGAGCCGCCAGCCATGACCCGCGCCTGGATATCCGCCGGCACCAATGTGGAGCCTGAGTACAACATGCGCGCCGCCAT
>JALVNE010000053.1 GCA_027026755.1 Sedimenticola sp.
ACGGCCAGTACGTTGACCTCTTCCGCCGCCAGAATGGTGGTGACGTCCCGCAACAGTCCGGAGCGATCCACGGCCCGCAGATTGACGTCCACCTGATAGCTCTCACCCGGCTCGGAACTGCGCCACTCCACCTCGATGAGCCGCGAACGCTTGTCGCTGTCCAGATTGAGGATGTTGGGACAGTCACGGCGGTGAATGCTGACCCCCCGGCCCAGGGTTATGTAGCCGATCACGGCGTCCCCCGGCACCGGCTTGCAGCAGCGGGCGATATGGGTCAGCAGATTACCGACACCGTGGATGCGGATATCACCGCCGCTCTGCTCCCGCACGCTGCGCGGCCGCTTCACCACTGGCGGTTGCCGCTCCTCCAGCGGCTGCAGACGATGCACCGCACCGGCGATCTGGGCGGTGGTCACCTCACCCCGGCCAATCGCCGCCAGCAGTTCGTCCTGCTCCTGAAATTTGAGCTCGGTCACCAGCGTGTCCATGTCCAGGCCAGCGGCGCCCAGGCGGCGCAGCTCCCGCTCCAGCGCCAGCTTCCCTTCGCTGATATGTTTCTCCTGATCCTGCTGTTTGAACCAGGTGAGAATCTTGGAGCGGGCCCGGGAGCTCTTTATGTAACCCAGCTGCGGATTGAGCCAGTCCCGGCTGGGCGCGCCATGGCGGGTGGTCATGATCTCCACCTGTTCACCGCTCTTCAGCTCGTAGGTCAGCGGCACGATCCGCCCGTCCACCTTGGCGCCGCGGCAGCGATGCCCCACTTCAGTATGCACCGCATAGGCAAAATCCAGCGGCGTCGCCCCCTGGGGCAGATCCAGAATATCCCCCTGGGGGGTCAGCACGTAGACCCGATCCTCGAACAGCTCCGACTTGAAGCGGTCGATGAAGTCACCGGCATCGTGAGACTCATCCTTCCACTCCAGCAGCTGGCGCAACCAGGCGATCTTCTGTTCGAAGCCGCCGTCACGCGCACCACCCCCCTCCTTGTAAACCCAGTGGGCCGCCACCCCCAGCTCGGCATGGCGGTGCATCTCATGGGTGCGGATCTGCACCTCCAGCGTCTTGCCCTGGGGTCCAATCACTGCTGTATGGATGGATTGATAGTGGTTCTCCTTGGGAGTGGCGATGTAGTCGTCGAACTCACGGGGTATATGCCGCCACAGCGTGTGCACGACTCCCAGCGCGTGATAACAATCCGCCACTTCATTAACCAGAATGCGCACCGCCCGCAGATCGTAGAGCTGATCCAGCCCCACCCCCTTGCGCTGCATCTTGCGCCAGATGCTATAGATGTGCTTCGGACGGCCGGTCACCTCCGCCTCGATACCCGCCTCTTTCAGCGCCCCGGTGAGCCGGGCGATGACCTGTTCAATATACTGCTCCCGCTCCACCCGGCGCTCATCCAGGCTGCGCGCCAGCTTGCGGTAACTCTCCGGCTCCAGGTAGCGGAAGGCGAGATCCTCCAGCTCCCACTTGAGCTGCCAGATCCCCAGGCGATTGGCCAGCGGCGCATAGATCTCTTGCGTCTCACGGGCGATACGACGCTGCTTTTCCGGCGGCAGGTGTTTCAGGGTACGCATATTATGCAGCCGATCCGCCAGCTTGATCAGCACCACCCGTACATCCTCCGCCATCGCCAGCAGCAGCTTGCGCAGGCTTTCGGCCTGATGTGCTCCGCTGCCCGAAACGGAGTGGATGAACTCGATCTTGGTCACCCCGTCCACCAGCCGGGCGATGGAGCTGCCGAACGCCTGCTCGATCGTCTCCAGGGTAATCTCGGTATCCTCCACCGTATCGTGCAGCAGGGCCGCGGCGATAGTTTCATAGTCCAGCCGCAGATCGACCAAAATGTCCGCCACCGCCAGCAGATGAAGCAGGTAGGGTTCACCGGAGGCACGCAACTGCCCGCCATGCGCCCGCTGCGCCATTTCACAGGCGCGACGCAACACCGCCAGTGACTTCTCCGGATAATGCCCGGACAACGTGGCCAACCAGCCCTCCGTATCCGGCTCCACTGAGCCGACTGGAGTCTTCAGTCTGTTTTCAACATAAACCATCTGTGTGCCGATAGAGAAAAAAGGGCAATAACTATTATTGCCGGGTTA